>JBDNIB010000849.1:0-8574 GCA_041688535.1 Prosthecobacter sp. | reverse complement strand
GGACACTGCGCCATGCCTTCCATGCTTTGCTGCATAGAAAGGGACGCCTGACCGCACGCGGGACAGATCAGGCTGGCTGTCGTGCCGTAACTCATCGTGCATAAAACCTAGCGCACGGCCTGCGCCTCACGCGAGAGGTTTGTTTATTCCGGCACATCGCCGGCAGAGAACTTTCTGGCGCAGGCGATGAGGCGCGGTACATTCCGCGCTCGCATGAGTCGCCCGCCCGATGATTTAAACCCTGTCCCACGCCATATCGCCATGATCATGGACGGTAATGGGCGTTGGGCCAAGGCACGCGACCTGCCGCGCACGGAAGGCCACCGCATGGGCGCGGAAACCGTGCGCCGCGTCGTGGAATGCTGCGGAGAGATCGGCGTCGAGTTCCTCACGCTCTACGCCTTTTCCGCCGAAAACTGGAAGCGGCCGAAACACGAGGTCGAGGCGCTGATGAAGCTGCTGGAGCTGTTTCTCACCAACGAGCTACCGCTGATGATGGAGCAAAACGTGCGCCTCCAGGCCATCGGCCGCCTGCATGATCTGCCGCAGTCCTGCCAGGACGAGCTGCACTGCTGCATCGCGGCCACTGCGCAGAACACCGGCCTCACGCTGATCCTCGCCCTCAGCTACGGCGGGCGGGAAGAGATCGTCGATGGCGTGAAAAGCCTGCTGCAGAGCGTCGAAAGCGGCCACCTCGACAAGGCGATGATCGACATTGAGGTCTTCAGCAAGCACCTCTACACCCGCTACTACCCCGATCCCGATCTGATGATCCGCACATCGGGTGAGATGCGCCTCTCGAATTTCCTGCTCTGGCAGCTCAGCTACACAGAATTTTACGTCACGGAAAAATTCTGGCCGGACTTCTCCAAAGACGATCTCAAGGACGCCATCCGCGCTTTTCACCAACGCCACCGGCGTTTCGGCGCGGTATGATGAAAGTTTTGACCCCAGCGCCAATTGCTGCGATAACCCACCCACTTTTGCCCATCACTCATGCCTGACTCCCCGGACACCCACCTCATCATCGTGGATCCAGACGCCGACTTCCTCGCCTGGGCCACCGCCCATCTCAAGGCTCCAGGCGTGACGGTCAGCACCTTTGAACGCGCCGAGGAGGCGCTGGCAGCCTATCAGAAACAACGCGCCGATCTGGTGCTCTCCGAAGTGCGTCTCCACGGCACCACCGGCATCGAGCTGCTCAAACGCCTGCGGCAGAATGACCCGCAGTCCATGGTCATCCTCTTCAGCGGGTCGGCCTCCACCAGCCATGTCATCGAAGCCATGCGCCTCGGCGCTTACGACGTGCTCGGCAAGGAGCGCCTACCCTACGAGCTGCGCATTGTGGTGGAAAGCGCGCTCACCTCCATCGAGGCACGCCGTGCCACCCGCGCCCAGGCCGCCGATGTGCCCGCCAAGTCGATCCAGGAGACCATCATCGGCCGTTCCGTCCCCATGCAGGAGGTGTTCAAGCTCATCGGCCGCGTGTCACGCTCGGACGCCCCCGTGATGATTACCGGGGAAAGCGGCTGCGGCAAAGAACTCGTCGCCGGTGCCATCCACAAGTTCAGCCCACGCGCGCAGAAAGAGTTCGTCGCCATCAACATCACCGCCATCCCCGACAATCTCCTCGAAAGCGAGATTTTCGGCCACGAAAAAGGCTCCTTCACCGGCGCGGTGAACACCCGCATCGGCCGCTTTGAGCAGTGCGATGGCGGCACCCTGTTCCTGGATGAAATCGGCGACATGCCGCTCGCTGTGCAGAGCAAGCTCCTGCGCGTGCTCCAGGAAGGCCAGTACTCCCGCGTCGGCAGCAATCAGACGCTGAAAACCGATGTGCGCGTACTCGCCGCCACCAACAAAAACCTCGAAGACGAAGTCGCGAAGGGCAGATTTCGCGAAGACCTCTTCTACCGCCTCAACGTCGTGCGCATTCACATCCCGCCGCTGCGGGAGCGCCGCGAGGACGTGCGCCTGCTGGCAGATTTCTTCCTGCACCGCCTCTCCACCCGCCGCCGGGGGCCGCAGATGCGCTTCACCGACGACGCGCTCGACATCCTCGAAGCCTACGACTGGCCCGGCAACGTGCGTGAGCTAGAAAACACCATCCAGCGCGCCTGCGCCCTGTGCAATTCGGACGTCCTCCTGCCCCCCGACATCCCCCTCGGTAGCAAGCACTCGCGCCACCACGCCCCCTCCAGCACCGTCACCCGCATGCGCGATGCCCTGAGCATGCTCGTCAACATGGCGGAAAAAACACCCGACATCGAACTGCTGCCATGGATCGAGCGTGAGCTTTCCCGCTTGGCCTACCGCCACTACGAGGAGGATGCCGACCGCACCGCCAAATTCCTCGGCGTGACCAGTGATGTGCTCGAAAACCACCTCGGCGCCCCCGCTGTGAAAAAAGCCGCCCTCGACAGCCCGGCTCAGCTCAAGACCCCAGCGGTGAAAAAGGCGAAAAAGGCGGGTTAGACATCACCTTGTCCTCACGTTAATCCCGGCCTCTATGCTCAAACAACTCACACTCACCGCCCTCGCGGCGTTCGCACTCTCCTCCGCTGTCGCAGCAGACACCGACGGCTGGACCGCCCTCTTCAAGGGCAAGGACCTCGCCGGCTGGAAATCCAGTGAGGAAACCCCCAACTGCTTCACCGTCGAAAACGGCGAGCTGAAAGTCAGCGGCGGCCGCTCCCATCTGTTCTACGTCGGCGACAAAGGCGACGCCAGTTTCAAGAACTTCGAGCTGAAAATGAAGGTGAAGACCACCCCGGGCTCCAACAGCGGCGTCTATCTCCACACCGCATTCCAGGAGAAAGGCTGGCCTGACCAGGGCTACGAGTGCCAGGTCAACAGCACCCACAAGGACCCCAAGAAAACCGGCAGCCTCTACGGCGTCATCAACATCCTCGCCCTCGCCGAAGGCCAGCAGGAGCCTGCAGGCGGCAAGCACATCAAAGTCCTCGCCGCCCCCAGCAAAGACGACGAATGGTTCGACTACGAGATGAAGGTCGAAGGCAGGCACATCACCCTCAAGGTCAACGGCGAGGTCACCGTCGATTTCACCGAACCGGAAGGCTGGGACCCCGTCACAGAACTCAAAGGCATGCCTGGCCGCAAGCTCAGCAGCGGCACCATCGCCCTCCAGGGCCACGACCCGCTGAGCACCACGTTCTACAAGGACATGTTCATCAAGGCGCTGCCTTGATCGGCTGAACCTCACGTTTGGAATTTAAGCGGGCGTCTGGACCAGACGCCCGCTTTTTCATGCCTGGAAATCTCCACTCGCCCGGCTGCTTGCGTTCTGCGCGATTTGAAGCCATGCGGCCTGAGCGTTGAGGCGGCAGAGAGGCGGGGGCCGAACGCCGCCGCCTGATCCTGGGAAGAACCGAGCGGAGCGAAGGTAGCCAGCCGCAGGCTGCCCGAAGGGCGAAGGCCCCGTGAGGCGCGGCCTGAGACAACGTCGCTACATACAATGCGTGTATAGCGGCGAGGCCCTGCGAGCGCACACCAGGCCACCGGGTCCCGGCGCTCTGGCCGGGTGGCGGCCAACTGCACACTACTCCGCATTGTATCGTGGCTACCGTGTGGCTGGTGCGGAGCTGGCGAGGTGTGCGAGCCACACTCGATGCGGGCTGGTTCATCACCGGTGCGGAGCTGCGGCGATAGGGAAAGCGCCACACTCCTTGCGGCAGGGGCGGGAGTGGGCGGAGCATCCCTGCGGTTGGCAACGGTGCGGAGCTGCGAGCTTCGCGAAGCACTGGAGATTGGCTTGGCCGGTTGCCTGCTGCGTGACGAGTCACCGGCCTTGCCGATGACTGCCCAGCTCAGGCACCGGCGCGGTTGGTGGAGACGTTGCAGACCGGACTACTTCCTTGATGCGGCTGCTTCAAAAAACAGCGATGCTCGATCAATGATGTTTGTAGCACTCAACATCTGATTGGCACCACTAAACACCGGGTAGTTGCGTAGCATGTTGGTTCTGATCAATTCCGCCCCAATTGCCTCAATGGTGTCATAACCAATCTGGCCCTTAGCAGAGTTTTTCAACGCATTGATTTCGTCCGACGGCACTTGCTTTGCTTCGCGTAGCTTAGCGTGATAATGCATCATGGATGTCACAGCAGAGTCGTTCTGTGCAAACATAAGTGTTGCCCCGATTAAAGCACCTCCCCACATGCGTTCGCCTTCGGCAAGCATCCAGGCAGGCTCGGCAACAACACTGTTTTTTGCGTCTTGAGCAAGCATGAGTTGCACAGTCACGGCAGTGTCTGCCAACGATGCCTCTGAGCGTAGCCAAGCCTTCATGTCATCAGTGCTTGCTGCCTTATGTTGCATTAGCAATCTCACGGACATTTTTTTGATGATGGAATTGGATGATTGGACGCTCAATCGGAGCAATTCTACTTCCTCTTGGGTAAGCAAACGCTTCTCGAACAAGTGCTTGTTCTCTAATCGCCAGGAAGCTGCCGACCCGACTTGTGATCCCCAGCCATTTGGAACAATCAGCAAGCCCATAAATCGTTCTCGACCTTGCTTTGATCCATCGAATCGAAATGCCACTTCACCGTTGTGCGCGAAGGGATCGAAGCCCGCCTCGATCAGTCCTTGGTATGCGGTGTAATGAGGCCCATGCCAGGCACCAGCGGGAACAAGGTCGTTCAACTCCATAGATTCAGGCACGATCTGATTAGCATTTGTTGTGCTGTAGTTCAGCTTGAGCTTGAAGCTGGTGTGCTGCGGACGTTTAGGCGGATCGGTGTTGTATTTTGGATCAGTGGCCACATACGGAGGACGAGATTGTTTGGCCTCGGTGATACTTGCAAAGAAGAAGTTTGGAGGAATCTCCTGATCAACGATTATTTGGATGAGCCTGTCTCCATCTTGTGCAGCACAAAACATTCGCTGAAGTTCGCCATCCTGGAAGCGATCTGAAAGTTTGATGGAATCGGTGGCCTTGACCGAAAGCGAAGCGATGACAAGGGCGGTAATGCAACTGACTGTGTTCATGGTGATCAAGGATGAAGGTTCGTGTTTTGGTTTCCGTCCTGCCACTGGTAGTTGGCTGGGTTCGCGCCGCGTTGATTAGCAGTTTGGCCGGTGACGACGGGCACCGTGTCCGGCACTTTGTGAGTTCCTCCGGTGGGCGTCTGTAGACCATTGGCAGAACTGTCCGCGTGGAACTTCCAATCTACTTGGCGAATAGGGACAACTGACGGAGGGTTTGGGAGCCATCCTGTATTGTCCACATCGGCAACGCCAAGCCAGAGAAGGAAGTCGTCCTGGATAACCGTCTTTTCCCACTGATAGTCCACCGTTACAGGCCAAGTCTGATTGCCTTGAACAGCTTGGGCAGCCTTGCTGTGTGTGTCTGCTGGTGCCTGTGGCGAATCGTCGTTGTTGATGGTTGACTTGCCACTAGTATCAAATGCCTCATAGCCATCATATAGAGGGGTCTGATCTCGCAACATTCGGGACTGAGGCGACCGCCGATCCAACACATAACTTTGCCATGTAACCGTTCCAATGCGCGTGGAAGCTACTGTTACTGTTGAACTCGATGGTGCGCCGCTTCCTGCCTGAACTGTAGGATTATTGACATGCCACTTGCGAGTGGTTTGCACATTTTGGACAAAGCCAAGGCGCATGTTGGCGATTTGTGGTGCAGTTGAATCTAACCCGGAAGGCTTGATTGTGGCGTCGCCTGAGAACGTCCATGCATACTGTGGGTTTGTGATTCCATAGAGGTCGCCAGCCTTCGATGCAGCAGATTGGCTTGGGAAAGTGATGGTCGCATCAAACCAAAACACGGTCATCGACTGAGTGGCGAGCACATCGCCGGTGGCACCATTCTTTCTGATCTGGAGCTTAGAGTCTCCTTTGTTGGTGCTCTGCGTGATGCCAGTGATCCAGAACTTGCCTTGGCCTTGTGCATCAAGCGTGACGTTCACGTTGGCTGCACCTGCGTCACTGTCTCCAGGCTTCGCTTGCGCGTCCGAGAACTTCATCGTTCCACTCTCTGCCGTGACTCCGATGCTCGTGATCGTCTTACCTGGGCCGCTCTCGGGTATCTTCACTGTGCAGGGTATCCACTGCCGCCATGCTGTGGTGCCGATTTTCTGCTCCTTGCGCACCATGTCATCCTTCGCATCAGCAGTGTCATTCACGTTTATCTCCACCGGCAGGAGGGAGATGTGATGTTCGCCAGCTGTGGTCAGGGGTGGGAACAACTCCCCGGTGGTGGTGGTCGAAATTTCCTTGTTGGCTTCAATAGTGAACTCCACCGGTTCGGCTCTCGGCGCGGGTGGAGGCGACGCGGTCGCAGATATTATTCTGGTGACTTTTAAAAAGTGGCGTGTCACCGCTGGTGGCTGAATCGGGTGATTGTCTGCATCCACCGGTGCTGTGGCACCCTCTCTCAGGCGGCGCACGAGGCGGAACTCCGCCTTGGCGGCACCCGCCCCTCTTGTCAGTGTGGCGTAGGCTTCGACCGCACCGCTTTGGCTCAGGACCGCCACGCCGTCTGCACCAGCAGGCTCCACGGCTTCCCATGCGGGCATCTCGGCGTCAGCCACGGCGGAGCGGACTGCTGCGGCACCTGCTGCCAGTTCTTCAACGGTAGAGGTGTTGGTCGTGCAACTGCCCGACCAGATTTCGTTATCCTCGTCAACGTCATCGTCTAGATAGGCCCAATATTCGAAAGTGAGTGAGTCGTCCGCAGTGGCCGGGTCATTGGGATCCGGCCAGCCACTGCCAAATACCCAAACGTATGAGTCCACAGACCGGCTGCGTTTCTGCAATCCGATCTCATAGAGAGCGTCCCAATCGACCGGAGTTTCCACCGTCGGCGGATCGGGGTCTTGGCCGGTGGGATCACCACCTCCTGGTCCGGGTGTGCCGGTGACGGTGACGGCCAAGGCCGCTGCCGCGTCCTCTGCCACCGCGTTAACGGCCTGGGTGCCGCTGCCGCCAGTGGCGGCGGTGTAGCTCACCGCTGCATCCCCGCTCGCGTTGGTGCTCACGGTGCGGGCCTGGCCGCCGCTGCCCAGGGTGCCGCTGCCAGTCTGGAAAGTCACCGCCACGCCTGCCCATGGCAGACCTTCGCGTGTGGCGCGCACGACGAGGGGGCCGGTGGTGGTGGAGCCTGCGGTCACGCTCTGATGATTGCCGCTGAGTACTGTCAGGGTCAATGGCAGGCTGGAGGTGCCGCTGCCGTAGTCGCCCGGGTTCGGCAGCACAAAGCTGAAGAGCTGCTTGGCCTGCCCGATGTTGGCGGCGGCATAGTGCGCGGTGGCGGGCAACCCCGGCTGATCCCAGGGCACGCCATTGGCCAGGCCCGCCGCCGTGAGCCGGGCATAAAAAAGAGCCGCCAGGGCCTTGAGCTGGCCCTGGGTGACGACGGCGTAGTCCTGGCCCTGCCCGAAGACGGACTGCCAGCCGCCGACGAGTTCGTTGATCTCCTCCCCTGCGCCGCCGGGCAGGCGCGCGTAAATGGGGGTCAGGATGCAACTGGCTGACAAATTAACAGTGACAATGGCTTCATGCAATTTTGTCAAGCAGTTGCACACTGACCCCGTTTCCCGGCTGGTTCGGTTCTCCGCGATTTGGGATCAGGGTTCTTGATCGAGGAACTGAAGCTTGTGTTGAATAATCACACAGTTAGTCCAGACTCGGCCACTCGTCGCTGATCAATCATCATTGGGTCGTTGACAATGGCCGCAATAATCGTTCTTCGCTGCATTTCAAATTTGCGCGTATCGAAGCTCATCTTCTTCAGGACAGATATAACCTCATCAAACAGGGTGCTTAAAACCCGATCCTTCCATTCTTCCGTCGCTATCACTTGATCAAAAGGTAGAAAAATCGAATACTCAATTGATTTGGCTTTGGGATATCTTGAAGGCCCTCGCAGTTCAGTCGATTCAATCCTGCGTTTTGCACTCATTCTAAACACCAAGTCATAATCCGCGCCGTATCGACTGCAAAACTCACTCGATGGAGGAACAAGTTCATTCAACGCCCCGTTGAAATACTTCTGAAAATGCCAAGAAAATGGAAAAAAGACACCTGGCTCAATATAGAATTGGCTCACAATTACGCTCATTTTTATTTCTTTCTTGGCTTAAAGCTTTTTTGATTTCCTACAGGAATAGCCCCCTTGTTTTTTTCGACATGAGATTCAATCCGTTTTGTCTCGGCCTCTTTTGCAGCCGCAGTGGTTGTGCGACCCAAGTCGGTGACATTGTGGGTCACATTGCCTTTACCATGCGTTTCTTCAAGTTCGCGAACCTGTTGATGTAATCGAGTTGGAAGGCCCGAAGATTGGGTTGTTCGATCCATGTCAGCCTTTCCGACTTTGTGAAGCTCACCCTTCACTTCAATTTCGTAAATCCCAAAGTTTGATTTGGAGTCATTGCTATTGAGATTATTTTTGGTTCCTTCAAGCGCTAACGATCCACCATCCGGCCCACACATATTATGCGTCAGCGCCTCCTCCTCGCCCACGAAGTAGCAATGCTCGGTCTCGACTTCAATGTTGTACACCTGATGCCGCCCGTGCTGGTAGCCCAGCGC
>JBDNIB010000848.1:0-4971 GCA_041688535.1 Prosthecobacter sp. | reverse complement strand
TGTGGGGCGCATCCGGCTCCCTCTCCCGGTCGAAGATGAGTTTCACGCACTGAAGGCACTTCGGGGAGAGGGTTGGGGTGAGGGGCCAGTCTGCCACTCACGCCGAAAGTTTCTCCCATGCCTCATCCCACTCGCGCAGCTCATGAATGCTGCTAATCATCCAGTTCCCCCATGCGTTCCCCTTCGATGAAACTTCCCCTCACCTGCTGCGCCATCCTCGGCCTGCTCGTCTCCTGCCATCGGCTCGAAGAGCGCGAGGCCATCACTGAAACACGGGAGATTTCCAGTCACGCGGCCAAAGCGCACGCCAACATCCCCAGCTCCACCCGCTTTTATGATGACCAAAAAGAGGAGCCAAAGGAGAGCCCGAATTTACGCAATCTGCTAACTTGGACCATTCCAGACGACTGGAGCGAATCCGCCACGCCAGATGCCAGCGGCATGCGGCTGCTTGATCTGCGTTTCGGCCCGAATCAAGAAGGCGAATGCTACATCTCCCTCATGCCTGGCTCCGCCGGTGGTCTGGAGGCGAATGTGAACCGCTGGCGCACGCAGATGGGCCAGCCTGCCTACACGCCCGATGAAATCACCAAGCTGGAGAAAAAGCCCTTCTTCAATCGCGACGCCACCTATCTCGCCTTCGACGGTGACTTCAAAGGCTTTGGCGCTGAGTCAGCCAAAACCGGCTACCGCCTCCTCGGCCTCATCCACTCCGCCGAGCAGGCCACCATCTTCGTCAAACTCACCGGCCCCAAGGCGCTAGTTGAGCAAAACGCTGCTGCCTTTGATGAGTTCTGCCAGTCCGTTAAACCCAATGTGCCGAAGGAATAGCCATGCGTCCTAGCACTCGAATTATGATCGGTGGCATATGCATGCTCGTTGGCATGCTTTATTCCTATATTCCAGGCATCCAAGGGAACGCTGCATGGCAGATTCCGATGGGCGTGGTGTTCTTGATTGGCGTGGTATCCTTCTATTTGGGTTGTCTTCGAGCAGCTCGCCTCGCTGAAAAGGCTTATTTTATTTCAAAGAAGACCGAAGCGAACGAGTCACCGTCAACCAGACAAGACTGAGCCGAGTCATTTCAATTCTTAATTCCGTGCCAACTACATCTGCCTCTCTTTTCACGCGAATCTTCGCCTTCCTCACCAGCTTCGGCCTCGCCACGTTCACGCTGGCCATGCTGCTGCTGCTCACGTTTCTTGGCACGCTGGAGCAGGCGGAGTACGGCCTGGTGGCAAGCCAGGCGCGGTATTTTGAGTCGTTCTTCATTGACCGCATCGACATTGGTTCTTGTTGGCGGGCGCTGGCGCTGGACGCGTATTGGGACATCGGCAATGTGGTGCTGCCGCTCTACATCGTGCCCGGTGGCTACACGCTGATGGCGATCCTGTTCGTGAACCTGTTCTGCGGTGGCATCGTGCGTATCCGCAAGTCGCCGAAGACCATCGGCGTGATCATTTCTCACTTCGCCATCCTGTTCATGATCGCCGCTGGTGCCGTGAGCTATCATTTCGCCAAGGAAGGTAGTCTGAACCTCTCCGAAGGACAGACGAACGATGAGTTTCAGAGCTTCCACGAGCGTGTGATCGAAATCGAGAAGCTGCAGAAGGATACCAGTGCGAAACGCAATTCACTGGTGATCGGCGATGACAAGTATCGCGACCTCACCGCAGGCAAAGGCCGCACTTTCACGCATGAGAGTCTGCCGTTTGATTTGATGGTGACGAATTGGAAACGCCATGCCCAGCCACGCCCTGATGCCGGCGGTTCCCGCAGTGATGCGGTGGACGGCTATTACATCCAGGAAATCACCATGCTGGATGAGTCGGGTGCCGCGCTGCCGGATGAGCAGCTCGCCAGCGCCTGCATCGCCACCGCCAAGGACAAAAAATCTGGCGCGGAGCACAAAGGCATCCTGTGGGAATTCGCTGCCGCGCCGTGGACGCTGACGATTGGTGATGACTCGTATCTCATCTCCATGGCCCACCGCACCTTCAAGCTGCCCTTCGCCATTCGCCTCGATCAAACCGAGCAGGAAAAACATCCCGGTACCGAGCGCGCTCGCCGCTTCACCAGCAAAGTGACCAAACTCAACGGTGACCACGAGGAAAAGCGTGTCATCACCATGAACGAACCCGTGCGCAGCGAAGGTTACGCGGTGTTTCAGCAGACCTTCGATGATGGTGTCCGCAATGGCAGCGGCGTGAAGCAATCCGGGTTTCAGATTGTCGAAAATCCCGCCGACCACTGGCCGCTGATCTCCTGCATCATCGTCGCCGAGGGCCTGCTGTTGCATTTCCTCATGATGCTAGCCCGCTTCATCAAAGTGGGACCGTGGAAATTCGCCCTTAGCCTCATCTTCGCCTTCAACGCCGCCTTCGCCCTGGCGATGTGGAAGCTGCTTTAACTGACACGCTGAAGCGTGAACAACGTATTAATCATCATGAAAACTCTCCGTCTCAGTCTCATCGCCCTGCTGGCATGCTGCGGGCTGCTGCCCGCCGCCGAATTGCCGCCGCTGGATCTGCTGCGCGACAAAGAAGTCGTCGAAACGTTCGCCGCCATCCCGGTGCAGGAGTCCGGACGTATCAAGCCTCTCGAAAACATCGCCAGCTATCGTCTGCTGCGTTTTCGCGCCCGCCGCAGCATCTGGCTCACCGACAATGGCGAGATGGACGGCGGCAAACCGCTCATTGATCCCGCCACGCAGCAGCCGATCACCAAAGAAGGTGGCAAGCCGGTGAAACTCAGTGCCACCGAATGGCTGCTGATGAGCTGGTTCCGCCCCGACATCGCCAAAACGGTGCCGCTGTTCAAAGTGGACAACTCATCCGCCATTGCCGAGCTCGGCCTGGCGATGAAGGCGAAGCGTGACCAGTACACCTTCGCCGAGATCGAGCCGGCCCGGGAGACGCTCATGGAAAAAATGAGCAAGTATCGCGAGCTGCCGCCCAAAACGCAGACGCCGGAGCAGCGCATGATCGTCCAGCTCGCCGCGAACTTTTTGGACTATGAAATGATCATGGGGCACTTCGATTTCATCCGCTCGCCGCTTGGCGGTAAGACCGAGGGGCTGCCAGCGGGCGTGACGCCGCCGATTCGTCTTTCCAAAAGCCTCAATCTCATCGGCGCCGCTATCCGTGGCGGTGGTCCGCCGATGCAGATCCCATGGTTCCGTGATTTTGGCAAAGGCGCGCTTGGTGCCATGATGGCCGGCAACTCCGAACAGCAGTTTCGCATCTTCCCGTCCGCTGATAGGACCGCCGAAATCTGGCATGGCCCTGGCGAGATTCTGTTCCAGGCCGTCAATGGCGAAAAGGAAGTCCCTGTCGATCAGCTCGCCTGGCTGGCGCAATACGAGGACGTTTATCTGGCCCTACCCGATGCAGCCAAGTTCAAGGCAGCGGCCAAATCCCTGCTCACGAACATTGAAACCGCCGCGCAACAGCGTGGTGAAGGGCAGTTTATTGCGCTGGAGCGGCACACCATGCGTGCCGACTACTTTTTCTACGCGCAGTGGTTGTTCCTCGTCGGTTTCATCGCCGTGGCGCTGACCTGGGTTTCGCCCGGCTCCAAGTTTGAATCACTCGCCAAAATCCTCGCTTGGCTGCTGCTCGGTACTGCCACGGCGTTGGCAGTGACAGGTGTGATCCTCCGCTGCATCATCATGCAGCGTCCGCCGATCACGACCTTGTATGAAACGATTCTCTTCATCGGCTCGGCTACGGCGCTGCTAGGCCTGCTGGCCGAATGGATCACCAAACGCGGCCTCGGACTGCTCGTCGCGGCCATTGGCGGCGGTGCCTGCATGTTCCTGGCCATCCAGTTTGAGGCCAGCGAGGCCAGCGACACGCTGCAACTGCTGCAGGCCGTGCTGATCACGAATTTCTGGCTCTCCACCCACGTGCCGATGATCAATCTCGGCTACGCCGCTTGCATGGTCGCCGCTTTGATCTCGATGATTTACTTCGTGCAGCGCCTCGTGGGCAAAGTCAAAACCGGCAGTGATGAGGCCCGCTTCCTCACCCGTGTGGCCTACGGCTTCATCGCCGCCGGTTTGTTCCTCTCCCTCGTCGGCACCGTGCTCGGTGGCATCTGGGCGAATTACAGTTGGGGCCGCTTCTGGGGCTGGGACCCGAAGGAAAACGGCGCGCTCATGATTGTGCTCATGTGCCTCGTGATTCTGCATGCTCGCATGGGTGGCTACATTCGCGAAATCGGCCTGCACTGCTGCAATCTCACCCTCGGCTGCATCGTGATCTTCTCCTGGTTCGGCGTGAACCAGCTCGGCGTCGGCCTGCATGCCTACGGTTTCACCGACGGCATTTGGCCGAAGATCTACGCCTACTGGGGTAGCCAAGGTGTGCTGATACTCTATGGCTTGATCCTCGCCCTCATGGAGCGCCGGGCCAAACGTCAGGTCAACGCGACACCAGCCGGTGAGAAGGCTGCCGCGAGCTGAGCAACGGCGCTATTTCGATTTCTTGTAGGCGATGATTCCTTGGGCGATGCCCTCGGCGATCCGGGCGCGGAACTCACCGGTCATCATGCGGGCGCGCTCGGTGGGATTGCTGACAAAGCCGCACTCGACGAGCACGGCGGGATTTTTTGTGGTGGAGCGGAGGACGTGGAAGTTGGCGTCTTTGACGCCGCGGTTGGTCATGTCCGTGCGCTGCACCAGATAGGCCTGGATGTAGGCCGCTAGCATGTAGCTGGAGGAAAAGTGGTAGTAGGTCTCAGCGCCATAACCGCTGCCGCCGCGGTTGTAGTTGTAGTGGATGCTGACGAAGATGGCCCTGCTACTGCGGTTTCCCGCCGCCGAACGATCCTGCAGGGGAATGAACACATCGCGGCTGCGGGTCATGATGACCTTGAGCCCTTGTTTTTTCAGCAGTTCCTCCACCCGGCGCGCGGTGTCGAGGGCGAGGTGTTTTTCATAGACGTAGCCGATGGCCGCACCGCGATCAT
>JBDNIB010000847.1:0-2606 GCA_041688535.1 Prosthecobacter sp. | reverse complement strand
AGGCTCACTGGCGCAGAGTCGCAGCGCTTCCGCGCCATCTGCCGCAGTGGTGATAGGGCCGATGCCAGGCATGACAGAAAGCATGGCCTCCAAGCCGGCAGAGACGACGCTGTGGTCATCTACAATGAGTAAGCGGAGGCTGAGAGCGGCGGAGGGCATGGCCTTTTTTGCAGGAGGTGCTGCGTCTTGGCTACGCCCCGTTCGGGGTGTTTTTGCTGGGCGCGACTTCATGATGGGGCGGAGCCGTGCGGCGCACCGGCTGTTTCCTCTGCGGCCTGCGCCTTCAGTCGGCCGAGACGTGCGAGGATGCGCGTGCCTTGGCCCGGCTGGCTGGTGAGTTCGGCGCTGCCGCCCAGCCAGCGGAGCCGATGGCGCATGGTCTCCAGGCCCAGGCCGGCAGTGCGCCGCTGCGCGGTGGCTAGGTCGAAACCGCAGCCGTCATCCGCCACGCTGACGGTCAGCTCGTCCGGCTCGTATTTGAGTTGGATGTGGACCCGGCTTGGCGCGCCATGTTTGAAGGCATTGCCCACGGCTTCCTGGAGAAAGAGCAGCAGGCTACCCATGACGTGGCGGGAGAGCGGGAAGACCTCGCCCGTAGTGCTCACCTCAATGGCGTCGTGCGGCCACTGCTCCACCTTCTCCAGTGAATACTGGACCAGCGCGGGGAACTCCGCCGGTCCCTCCTCGACCTCGCGCAGGCTGACCATGCAGGCGCGCAGCCCGGAGCGGGTGCGCTCTAGCGCGGCACGGGCGGCGGCGAACTGCTCGCGCACGGCTTCTGGGACCTCGCCCAAGCGCATGAGTCCGGCTTCGATGCGGTAAGACGCGCCGGTGAGGTGCTGCTGGAGGCTGTCGTGCAGATCGGCGGCGAGGCGGAAGCGCTCTCCGCGCGCAGCGTTCAGTGCCAGCTCGGAATCCCGGTGGGTGCTCATCGCCTCCGCGATGGTGGTCGCCTGCGCCTGCACCTGCTGCCGGAGCTGCCCGACCCACGCGATGGTGCCAAAGAACGCCAGCACCAAGCCGCCCAAGACATAGATCACCCGCTCCCGCGTCCACCACGGGGGCTGCTGGAGGATCACAATGTCCGCGCCCGTGCGCAGCAGCACATCCACGCGCTCCGGGGTCTGGGCCGTCGTGAGGGAATTGGCGAAAGAAATCTGCGCGATACCAGTGACGGCCAGTTCACTACCCGGTCGCAGCGCCGCCAGCGCACGTCGGTCCGAATCGTGCAGGGTGGCGGTGATGCTGGATG
Organism: Prosthecobacter sp.; assembly: GCA_041688535.1. Taxonomy (GTDB): domain Bacteria; phylum Verrucomicrobiota; class Verrucomicrobiia; order Verrucomicrobiales; family Verrucomicrobiaceae; genus Prosthecobacter. The sequence goes on along the minus strand of JBDNIB010000847.1, from coordinate 1,354 downwards.
CCTTTCCCTTCAAGGTAAGCCGCCACTCTCCACTGTGGCTTTGAATCACATCGACAAGCGGGGCGGTGAACGTGATCAGCCGTCCATCATAATCTCCAGGGTTCGCGATCAACCCTCTGGCGACCGAGTCCGTGTTGATGGCCATGATTCGGTCAGGGTGAATAGGATTCGGAGCGGCGACGTGCCCAGTGCCAATTTTTCGCACCACGGCCTCGCAGAGCCCGCGGACTGTCCGTGTGCGATCAACGAATCCCGCGACCTCCACTAGGTCTCCCTGATGGGGCATCAGCGGGGAGCGGGTCTCCACGCGCAGTCCCGTTCGGTCATCCTGAAGATAAAAAACGCTGCTAGGCTCGGCATGACTGACGACGCCTGCCACCCTCTGCCGGTGCGCCCTCAGCGGTTCCACCCGGAACCGGTCGATGTCATGCAGAGCAACCGTGGGCGCATCGAAGGGGAGCGAAGGTGGGGGCTTCTCGACATGCACATCCTCGGCACCATTCAGATACATCACCGGCATGCTGAATTCACCTCGCGTATTGAAGCGCGACACGGTCACTCCTTCCAGGCGCACCTCGGCATCCACCCACGCCACCGCAGGGTCCAGCGTCGGCTTTGGCAAGGCGCCAGAAACCGCCCCGGGTTCGCATCAAGGACCAGATTCACGATCTCCGCGTCCGCCCAGAAGCCCTGAACCACACCACGCACTTCGACCCGCTGGCTATCCTCAACACCTCTGAAAAAACGCCTCGGCACCATAAGGAGCGCCGGCGGCAGCGGAGCCTCGCCCAGGATCCGCACCTGCCTCAGGAGCACGGGCGGCGAGTAGCCGCCGGGATCCATCACGCCCTCCACTTCCACCACCGAACCCGGCCGCAGCGCTGCGAAGACGGCTTCGTCGCCGGCCCAGATTTTCCGTTGCCTGGCCAATCCTTGGTTGATGTAAATGCCAGCGGAGTCGTCCTGCATGACGAACGTATCAATGCCCCGGAAGGTGACCACCCCACGCAACCGGACAGGCGGCGCCTTCGCCAATTTCTCTCTCGACAGCGCCCGCACCACCGCGATGGGAGTAAGCGGCGTTTCAGCCGCACTGGGAAGCGCCGCCAGCCCCCCAAAGAGGAGCAACAGCAGATGATGACGCCCTTGTTTCATACAGAACTTATAGCAGCCTCTATGCCTTTCGTCCTGAAACCCACGACTTCCGCGTGGAATTCGCCAATGATGGCGTGAGTTGACCACGTGCACTCAATGAACTCGACAAGGAAGCGGATGCCGAAGCGGGTAGCGGCGCGATGAGGGTGATGGCGGGAATAGGATGACGATTCATGATAAGGAAAACACGTTGAGGAGT
>JBDNIB010000846.1:0-7007 GCA_041688535.1 Prosthecobacter sp. | reverse complement strand
GCTTCACCGACGGCATCATCCCACTTCGCGCCCGCGTGCATGTTTGCCCGCACCGTTTTGTTGCCAAAGGGATCTTCCGCGATGCGGTCCGGCCGACGAATCCACTGCCGCACCGCTGTGAACGCCGCCGCATCCGCCTTGGCGAAGCCGATGCGCGCCGGTTCCAGGTTCGCCTGTGCCGCCGCGATGGCTTCCACCAGTTTCTCCTTCAGGAACGGCAAATAACTCGGATCAGGATCAGTACCCAGACAACCCATCGACGCTGGAGCCGAATGCGCATGCGTGGCGGAGATCAGGATGCGATCCGCCGGGATGCCCGTCTTCGCCGCCGCCAGCTTCTTCGCCTCATCCAGCACCTCGCGGCTCATCATGCAACTGTCCGCCACCACCATGGCGATCTGCGATTTCGCATCGCTCAGCACCACCGCCCGCGCATGGATGCGCGTGTTGATCTTCTCCACATAGCGGCTCAGCATGCCGCCATTCACCAGCACCGGCAGCTTTGGCGGCGAGATGTCAATGACCGCCGCCCCGGCCTTGAATTCGGCATGGAGAGAGGACGTGGTGAAAAGAACGAGGAGCAGGGCAAGGGGTCGAATCATGGCGAAGATGGGTACGGGCCTGCGCAGTCGGCTTTTCCGCTTTCACGGCTCCATTTCCACTGTTTTTCATCCGGCGTGGGTGCGTCGCCAGCATGATGTGGGTTGGGTGTGTGCGGCAGCGAGGGTGCGCCTGCAACAGACTGATTCCCTGCGCCGCACCGCCCGACGTTTGGGAGCGTGCGCCGGAGCGCCCAAACCGACGGGCGGGCTGACGCCACACCCATCCGACCTCCGGCTCGACATCATACCGATTTCGCGTCTTCAGAAAAATCAGGCAGTTTGCAGGGAGCCTTGCCTGGTTCTGCCGGCAAACCAGGTTTCGAGCAAAAGAACGGCCAGGAGAGCGAGGAGAATCCACCACCAGCCGCGCTGGCGCTGCTCGGTTTCGGTGGCACTGAGGCGCTGTTGTTCGACGGCGTTGGCAGCGGGGTCGCTGTCGAGCGCGGAGGCGAGCTTGACGCCGTATTCGGTGAGTTTTTGCGGCTCCAGCGGCAGGACGCGGCCTTCATCGGGCGGGAGATTGACGGCGATGGTTTGCTTCCGCGAGGCGCTATCGACGGTGTGCAAGCCGACGAGGGCGGTGATGAAAGTTTCGCCGGGTTTGAGGCGGTGCGTCTTGTTATCAGGATCGGTGATCGTGTGCGCGGTAGTGGCATCAAGCGGCAGGGCATCGCCGACGCTGAGCGAGGCGCTGGGATCGTGGCTGAACCCGGCGGCGGCGAGCCAGCCGTAGAGCAGCGGGACGAACTTCGTGCTGAGAGCGAGCTGGCTGTCGCTGGGATGCCAGCCGGAAGCGAGGACGATGAGCGTGCCTTTGCCGATGCGGGCGCTGAGGATGGCGGGATGGCCGTTGTCGAAGCTGGCGAGGGTTTCGAGCTGGCTGTTGGCGTCTTTGATCTCGATGTGAAGATGTTTCCAGAAGCGCAGCTTGGTGAAGTCGCGCAGCTTGGGATCAGCGAAGGGTTTGAGCAGCGGGTGCTCGATATTCACATCGGCGAGCATGCGGTAGTCGTCATTCGTGTCGCCAGCGGTGATGGTGAGGTCGTTCAAGCCGGTGAGGGCTTTGAGCAGCGCGGCATCGGTGGGCGCGGCGATCACTTGGACGAGAAACCCGCCCTGCTGCACGAAATCGCGCAGGCGCGTGGTGGTTTCGGTGTTCGGGGTGCTGCCGGAGAGGAACAGGATGTCGGGACTTGGCGTGGGCAGCGTGGGACTGGCAGCGAGCGCGGGCGCGAGGGTGGCGGTGGGCTGCAAGGCGCGGCTGAGGTAATAGAGCGGCGATGCGGCCTCGTCGCGCGTGGCATCATCACCGAGGAAGTGAATGCGCACGGTACGCGGCTGCGGCGGGGCGAGGAAGAGGCGGTTGTCGAAGTCCTGGGCGTCGCCGGTGAGCTGTAACACGGTGGCGTTGGTGGCGTTCGGCGGCGCGGCGAGGATGCGACTGGCTCCGGGCTGAATCTGGCCGCTGATGGCGTCGGCAGACGGTGCGCCTTCCCACGCGAGCGTGAAGTCACGCAGGCGGGACTCACGGGTGTTCGAGAGGCGGATGCGAATGGTGGCATCCGCGCTCCCAGCGGATTCTGTGGCAGCGAGCGCGAGGGAGAAGTTGTCGGGCTTGTCGAGATCGAGGCGCTGGACTTGCAAACGCAGCTCGGCAGGCCAGGCGATACTGCGCAGGGCATCGAGGTGCGCGCCTTCTTGCATGTCGCTGATGAGCAGGATGCGTTTTTTCAAGGTGCTGGTGTTGGTGTCGAACAGCGCGGTGGCAGCAATCAAGGCGCGGTCGAGCTGCGTGGCGGACCAAGCGGGCGCGTGATCGGCGAGGCGTGCCTGAATCTCGGTGCTGCGGGCACCGGTGTTGGTGCGGTCTTCCTCGAAGGACCACAATGGCGTGAGCTGGCGGTCAAACACGGCGAGGGCGACGCGATCGGTCAGCTTGGCCTGAGCGGCGCTGCGGTTGGCCTCCGCCAGCGCACGCTGCCAGAGATCGCCACGCCGCATGGAGGCGCTGCGGTCGATGAGAATGAGCGTGGCCTGATCTGCCGCCGCGCCGGGCGGTGATTCGCTGCGCAGAAAGGGCCGTGCAAACATGAGCGCGAGGAGAATGAGCGCGAGGCAGCGTAGGAGGAGCAGTAGCCAGTTTTCCAGCCGACGCTTGCTGACAGGCACCGGCGTCTGCGCGTCGAGAAACAAGAGCGAGCTGAACTCCACGCGATCCTGCGGCGGCCTGCGGCGCAGATGCAGCAGGATCGGCGCGATGATGGCGGCGGCACCGAGCAGGTAGAGTGGGAAGGTCCAGAGCATGGTGTGAGTGGTGGAATTAGAATGACGAATGGGCGAGAGAGATGTGGGTAGCTCGATTGATTCGTTCTCGTTCTCGTTCTCCTACTCGAACTCGAACTCGAACTCGAACTCGAACTCGAACTCGAACTCGAACTCGGTCATGGGAGGTCGCTAGGTGATGACGGGAGCGAGGTGCGAGGTGAGAGGTGAGAGGTGAGAGGTGAGAAGTTAGAAGTTAGAAGTTAGAAGTTAGAAGTTGAATGGAAGACGGTCAGGCGGTGGCGCGGGCTTTGCCGGGTTTTTTGCGCTGGCGGGCGGAGAGAAAGGCGAAGAGGACTTCTTCGAGCGGCTGGTCCGTGGGACACCAGTGGTATTCGACGTTGTGTCGGTCGCAGGTAGTCTGGATCGTATCGCGGTGCGCTTGCAGGCGCTTCAAATAGGTCTCGCGGGCCACGTTGGGATCAATGAAGCGCTCGGTGCCGGTTTCGGCGTCGCGATAGTGAGCGGATTTTTCGAAGGTGAAGTCGATCTCGGCGCGATCCATGAGATGGAAGAGTACGAGGTCGTGTCCCATCGCGCTGAGCAGCGCGAGCTGCTTTTCCAAATGCTCGACGGGCGCGAGGAGATCGGTAATGAGGCAGATCATGCCGCGTTTGCGCAGCAGATCGGCCAGTTGGCCGACGGAAAGCTCCAGCGAGGTGCCTGTGGCCTTCGCGGGTCGCTCCAGCTCGGTGATGATACGACGCAGATGGCCGGGGCGATTGCGCGCTGGCAGATGTTCTTCGATGCCATCGGCAAAGGTGGTCAATCCGGCAGCATCGCCCTGCTTCATGAGGAAGGACGCGAGCGTGGCAGCCAGCGTGGCGGCGTAGTCGGCCTTCGTGAAACTTTGCGAGCCGAACTTCATCGACTTGCTGTGATCAATGACGAGCTGGCAGCGCAGGTTCGTCTCGTCCTCGAATTTCTTGATGTAGGTGCGGTCGCTGCGCGCCAGCACTTTCCAGTCGATGTAACGCGGATCATCGCCTTGGACGTAGGCACGGTATTCGGAGAACTCGACAGAGAAGCCGTGATACGGGCTGCGATGCATGCCCTTCCACAAACCCTCGACGACGACCTTGGCCCTCAACTCGAGCGATTTGATGCGCATGAGCGCGGCGGGATCAAGGAAGGTGCTCATGAGGGCGAATCAGGAAAAGGACTCAATACGGTCTGCATAGACGCAGATGAGTTTATGTGTGGGAAGCAGCGCCTCGATACGCGGCCAAACGGATGCCAGGAAGCGATGAAACTCCGCCCGCCGCATGTTGCCAAAGCGCAGATGCACGATCCAGGGCGGCGGCGATGAAACGAGGATGCGGTCGGAGAAATCGGTGTCTTTCGTGACGACGACAAGCCGGTCGGCAGCGGCGATCCGCCAGAGTTCTGAGTCGGTGGGATTGCCGCCAAAGTCATGGGCGTGCGAAACGGGCAATGAGGGGGTGAAAGCCAGCCGCGAAGGCAGATTTTCATCCAGCAGGAAGCCTTTCACGAGATGGCGGCAAAGTGAAAGTGGTTGGACATGAGCCGTGAGACCCAGCCGAGGCAGGCGTTGACATCCTCTTTCGTCAGCGCGGGATACTCTTCGATCACGTCGGCCACGCTGTCTCCGGCGGCGAGGAACTCCAAAACGGTCTGCACGGTGATCCGAGTTCCCTTCACCACGGGACGCCCGTTGCAGATCTGAGGGTCGATGATGATGCGTTCAGTCATTGGGTGAGTTTATGGGACTAAGGGTTGTTGGCAATCGTGGGTTTTTGGGCAAACGGCCACTGGGGGAAGGATGGCAAGTTCGGGCGATTTGATGCGCCTGAGCGCCGCTGGGTCGAGGAAGGTGATGGAGTTGGTCATAAATTAGTGAGGGCGTTTCCATGTTCCATGCCATGAACCAATCTTAGACTCACGTTCCCAGTAAAGCAGCCACACAGAACATGAGCCATCGGACTCCCATTGTGGCGGGCGCTATCAGCACGGATGCTGTCTGATGAGAATGAAAAACATTCACGCATGATGTGATCCTGCCAATACTCAAAACGGTAAACGCCGTCTTCATCCGGCAATATAGGATCCAAGAATTCACGAACTATGATTTGAGGTCGGTGAGTGACTTTCGGATCACCTGAGTCCGCCAACACCCATCCGCGATGGGTTCGATATTGATGCCAAACGAGAAACAGGACAACCGCGATGACGAATAACGTCAGCACCTTTGCTCGAAGGTTGGCAAGCTCATGCACAGCTATACTTTGACCGTCTCCAGCAGCTTCGCGATCACCTTCTCCACCGTCACGCCTTCGGCTTCGGCTTTGTAGTTTACGAGGATGCGATGGCGGAGGACGGGGAGGGCCATGGCGCGGATGTCTTCGACGGTGACGTGGGTGCGGTTGTGGAGGAGGACGCGGGTTTTGGCACCGAGGACGAGGTTTTGGCTGGCGCGGGTGCCGGCACCCCAACTGATCCATTGATTGACGAAGTCAGGGACGCCTTCGCGGCCCGGACGGGACGCGGCGGAGATGCGCACGGCGTAGCGGGCGACGTCATCGGCGATGGGGACTTTGCGGACGACCTGTTGGAAGGCGAGGAGTTCTTCGCCAGTGAAGAGACGCTGCACTGGCTCGCCTTTGCCGGAAGTGGTGCGGGTGACGACAGCGACTTCATCGTCCTCGCTGAGGTAGTCGATGACGATGTTGAACATGAAGCGGTCGAGCTGGGCCTCGGGTAGCGGGTAGGTGCCCTCCTGCTCGATGGGGTTCTGCGTGGCGAGCACGAAGAAGGGCTCGGGCAGGTGCATGGTCTTGCCGTTCACGGTGACCTGATGCTCCTGCATGGCTTCGAGCAGGGCGGCCTGGGTTTTCGGCGGGGTGCGGTTGATTTCGTCAGCTAGAATCATGTTGGCGAAGACGGGGCCGCGGCTGAAGACGAGCTTGCGGCCTGCGGGAGTGTCTTCGAGAATTTCGGTGCCGGTGATGTCGGAGGGCATCAGGTCGGGTGTGAACTGGATGCGCTGGAAGCTCAGGTGGCAGACATCAGCGACGGTTTTGATGAGCAGGGTCTTGGCGAGGCCCGGTGCGCCGGTAATGAGGCAGTGGCCGCCGCTGAGCAGAGCGATGAGCATTTCATCAATGACATGCTTCTGGCCGACGATGACCTTACCGACTTCCGCAAAGAGCCGCTGGCGGGCGGTGGCGAGGAGTTCGACGATCTCCCGCTCTGAAAGTGTGGGTGCTGCGGCGGAAGGAGGGAGGTCGGGTGCGCTCATGAGATGTGGTTTGTATCAAACAGCGGCAGCAATGCCAAGTTTTCATCCACTGGGGCGGGAAGACGAGATTGGTGACGACGGAGAGGGCAACGAGGGCGCGACGGTCGAGACGGGCTAAAGCCCGAACTACGAACCCAGACGGATGATCTGCTGCGACTACTTCGACCAGGCCGGTTCTGGCTCCCAGGTTTTCTCGCCGTGGCCGATGCCGATGAGTTCGGCTTCTTCTTCCTCCTCGGTTGCTTCGAGGAGTGGGGCGAAGCGCTCGGAACGGAAACCGAGCTCCTGCTTCACGCTGGAATGCGGGTCGTCGGGATTGTGCAGTTCGCCAAGGAGAATGAGGATGTCGAATTCGGCACCGGCGAGCTTGATCTGCGCGTCATCATTGACGACGAACTGCGGATTCGAGCGCCCGGAGCGGATGGCACGCAGGGTGTAGATCTGATCCTTCTTGGGTAGGGACTTGTAGAGGTCGAAGACCCAAGGTTCGAATTGATCGTCAATGCAGACGATTTGCTGGCCGGTTTTGAACATGCGCTGGCGATATAGCGCCGTGATGAGCGATGGCAAGGACGGCTGGCGCAACTTTGGCGCGGACGTAACGTTTGAGAGCGGGTCTTCACCCCACGTATCATGAACCGACGCTTCCTTCTCCTGTTCACCCTGTTGGCAGCCATCTCAGCCTGCCATGACGCCTCCGCAAAAAGTCGCTGGGCCATTCATTCACTGAACGAGCTGATACTACCAAGGCGTTAGGAGCAGATGCGTCACATCAAAGAGGTCGAAGACATCGCACAAAACGCTCTGTTTGACTCCGCCACGCT
>JBDNIB010000845.1:0-3761 GCA_041688535.1 Prosthecobacter sp. | reverse complement strand
CGCATCTCAGACTCAGGCCGCAGTATCCTGGCCCAGCTCGCCAAGGAGGGGGCACCAGCATGACTGTCGTCCTTGATGCGGCCTTGGAGACTTACCGCCGTCATCGCTTCCTCACGAAAGCGGCAGGCGCGTATGAGCGCGAGTTGGAGGATGAGGCATCAGCCGTCGACTACCGTCGCGAACTCGCCGATCTGGAGGGCACCAGCGCCGACGGCTTGCAGCCTTACGCACCTTGATCCATGGCGACCGCTCACAATCCCGCGCGGGGTGATATCTGGCTCGCCGATCTGAATCCAATCCGGGGGCATGAGCAGACTGGTAGGCGTCCGGTCCTCATCGTTTCCGTCGATCCATTCAATCAGAGCCGTGCAGACCTCGTCGTGGTCATTCCTACCACCTCGACCCTGCGGAGCATCCCCTGGCATGTCGTCATCCGACCATCCGAATGTGGCCTGACCAATCCCTCCGCGCTTCTGTGTGAGGCCGTGCGTTCCGATCAGCAAGGAACGCCTGCTCACTCGTTGGGGAACCGTCACCCCTGGCACTCTGGCCCTAGTCGAAGACCGCCTGCGCATGCTGATGGGTTTGTGAGCGCAAGATGGTCCGTGAAAGTGGATGCGCGTGCGGCCTAGATAGGAGACGGTGGATTCCCATTGTAATGCCAGCGGCTGCGAGACGTTTACGCACTTCCATGAAGCGCCTGCTCCTTATCCTCTCCGTCCTCTGTTCTCCCGTTTTCGCCGCCGAACGGCCGAATTTCATGATCATCATCGCGGATGACCTCTGCTGGCGTGATCTGGGCTACGAAGGCAATGCGGAGGTGAAGACGCCGAACCTCGACAAGCTGCGCACGGAGTCCATGCACCTGACCGGCATGTTCAATCCGGCGACGACGTGTTCGCCGACTCGGCATGCGCTGTACACCGGGCTGTATCCGATCCGCAGCGGTGCGTATCCGAATCACACGCGGGTCTATGATGGGACGAAGAGCCTATTCACGCATTTGAAGAGCGCTGGCTACCGCGTGGCGCTGCAAAACAAGACGCATGTCGGACCGGCGGCATCGTTTCCGTATGAGTACATTGAGGGTGCGGATGATTTGACGAAAACGACGGCGTTTGTGGCGCGCGATGTTGCGCAGCCGTGGTTCATGGTGTTTGCCTCGAATGATCCGCATGGGCCGTGGACAAGCGGGCCGAAGTATGATTCGACCAAGCTCACGATCCCGCCCTACCTGCACGATAACAAGATGACGCGCGAGCTGCTGGCGGCCTACTACGGCGAGATCAGCAAGCTTGACGAGCAGGTCGGTGCGCTGATGAAAATGCTCGATGACACGAAGCAGGGCGAGAACACGCTGGTGCTGTTTGTGAGCGAGCAGGGCAGCAGTTTTCCGTATGGCGGCAAATGGAGCGTTTATGACAACGGCATTCACGCCAGCGCCATCGTGCGCTGGCCGGGCAAGGTGAAGCCGGGCAGCAGCAACGCCGCGCTGATGCAGTATGTCGATGTGCCGCCGACGTTTCTCGAAGCGGCGGGCATCGACCCGACGAAGATCGACGTGGGATGCCCCGCCGCGAATGGCGCGACCGGTTTCGACGGGCGCAGCTTCATGTTCGTGCTGAGTGGCGAGAGCGATCATCTGCGCGACTACGTTTTCGCCCAGCATACGACGCTTGGAACCAACGGAGCGCTCGAGGCTTACCCGATGCGCATGGTGCGCGACACGCGCTACAAGCTCGTGCGCAACCTCGCGCCCGAGAACACCTACACCATCGGTGGCATCCACAAAGGCCAGCCGATTGAGTCATGGCAGGCAGACGCCAAAAGCGACTACAAGCTGGCCGACCGCGTGAAGTGGCTCTTCAAGCGCCCCGGCGAGGAACTCTACGATCTTCAGTCCGATCCCGAGGAGATGAAAAATCTCGCTCCTGATCCGGCCTTCGTGGAGATCAAAGCAAAGCTGCAGGCCCAGCTCGACACCTGGACCTCGCAGCAGAAAGACCTCGGCCTGGAGACTGAGAAGCTCGCGGATACGCGCCAGGGCAAGAGCGACGAGGAACCGCGCAAAGGCGCGAAGAAGGCCAAAGTGAAGAAGAAGGCGGCCAAGTGATCCAGATCCAGACGGGCGGGCCTACGGAAGGCACGGAACAGACGGAATTCTGAGTCTATGTCATTTCTGATCCCCCTCTGCATTCCGTGTTTTCCGTCTATTCCGTAGGCAGTCATAAATCCGCAATTTATCCCAGCTTGCATCGTTCCCAACCACCATGAAGTCCGCCATCACCCTTCTCGCCCTCGCCACGCTCGCGTGGTGTCCCGCCGTCGCCGCTGAATCCTCGAAGATGAGCGTGCTGTTCATCCCCATCGACGACCTGAACCACTGGGTCGGTCATTTTGGCCGCAATAAGCAGACGAAGACGCCGAATCTCGATCGCCTCGCGAAGATGGGCGTCACCTTCACGAACGCGCACTGCGCCGCGCCGGTGTGCAATCCCTCACGCGCAGCGCTGCTCAGCGGCAAGCGCCCAGGCGTGACGGGCATCTATGACAACAACGAGCCCTTCATGGACGGCGTGAAAGTGGAGGAATCACTCGTCATGCAGTTCAAGAACGCGGGCTACGACACGCTCGGCATCGGCAAACTCTGGCATGGCGGCCTCGGCTGGCCGGAGCAGTGGACGACGATTGCGGACGAGGTGAAGGTCAAAGCCAAGATCAATGACCGCAGCGTCATCGGCATCGCTTTTGGACCGATCGAGAGCGATGACGACGCCACGGTGTCGGACACGTCCATCGCCGACTACGGCATCGCCGAGTTGGGCAAGCCGCATGACAAGCCCTTCTTCCTCACCATCGGCTTTCACAAGCCGCACATGCCCTGGAACGTGCCGCAGAAGTACTTCGACATGCATCCGCTGGCCGACATCCAGCTCCCGCCGACGAAGGAGGGCGATCTCGATGACGTTCCCGCCATCGGTTTGAAATTCGCGAACCCGCAGGGCGATCACGCGAAGATGCTGGAGTCCGGCCGCTGGAAGGAAGCGGTGCAGGCTTACCTCGCCACGATCACCTATCTCGACGTGCAGATCGGTCGCGTGCTGGATGCGTATGAAAAATCGCCGCACCGCGACAACACGATGATCTGCCTCTGGGGCGACCACGGCTGGCATCTCGGCGAGAAGGAGCATTGGCGTAAATTCGCGCTGTGGGAGGAGACGACGCGCGCGCCCTTCATTTGGGTCGTGCCCGGCACCACGCAGCCCGGCGGCGTCTGCACGCAGCCCGTCGATTTTATGAGCATCTACCCCACCTTCTGTGAGCTGACCGGTGTTGCGAAACCCGCATGGGTGGAAGGGCACGACATCCGTCCGCTGCTCACCGATCCCGCCGCCGCATGGCCGCATGTGGCCGTCACGACCTTCGGTCAAAACAATCACAGCATCCGCAGCGACCGCTGGCGCTACATTCGTTACGCCGACGGCGGTGAGGAACTCTACGACCATAGCAACGACGAATACGAGTGGACCAATCTCGCCAGCAAGCCCGAGCACGCCGCCACCAAAGCCGAACTCGCGCAGCATTTTCCGACCACCAATGTCCCCATTCTCGGCGGCAAGAAGGAGAAGGAGCAGACGGACGAGCAGAAGGCCACACGCAAAGAGAAGGAGCAGGCCGAAAAAGCCGCGAAGTAACCGCCCTCCAACGATTTCCCCATACCACCATGCGCTCTCTCCTTTTCGCCCTCCTTTTGTCTCCTG
>JBDNIB010000844.1:0-2275 GCA_041688535.1 Prosthecobacter sp. | reverse complement strand
TAACTTCGATTTCGTCGGTGGCTTGAATGGTCGTGATACTCAACTGCATCCGCACTCTATACCCAGCCTATTTACACGGTACAGTTATAATTATAATAAAACATCATTCCGGCGATGCACCCCATCTCGTCCTGCCCGAGTTCGAACTGACTCGCTGGGAAATGCTCAATGCGCATCCCGGCTGGCTCTTCAAGCCAGGCGAGCGCTTCAATGGCACGCAACTCCTGCGCGGCGAACCCGGCTCCGCTCCTTGATCTTCATTTCATTTTCGTGCCCACAACCGACCTGATCGCCGATCTCGAATGGCGCGGCCTGCTTAAGCAGTGCAGCGACCTCGAAGCCCTCAAACAAGCCCTCCACACGCAGCAGACCTTTTACTGCGGCTTTGATCCCACCGCCGACAGCTTGCACATCGGCAACCTGCTTCCGCTCATAGCCCTGCGACGCGTGCAGCAGCATGGACACAAAGCCATCGCCATCGCCATCGCCATCGCCATCGTCGGCGGCGGCACTGGCTTGATCGGTGACCCCAGCGGCAAGGCCAACGAGCGCACGCTCAACACACCCGAGATCGTCGCTGAATTCGTGAAGCGCATCGAAGTGCAGATCCGCAGCATCCTCGTTCCCGAGCAAACCATCATCGAAGACAACGCCTCCTGGATCTGCAAACTCAGCGCCGTGGAATTGCTGCGCGGTGTGGGCAAGCATTTCACCATCGCGTGGATGCTCGCGAAGGAATCCGTCAGCGCCCGTCTCGAAACCGGCATCTCGTTCACCGAGTTCACCTACATGATTCTGCAGTCGTATGACTTCGTCGTGCTCAATGAGCGCCACGGATGCACCGTGCAGATCGGCGGCAGCGACCAGTGGGGCAACATGACCGCTGGCATCGACCTCGTGCGCAAACTGCGCGGCCAGCAGACCTTCGTGGTCACCTTCCCGCTCATCACCACGAGTTCCGGCAAAAAATTCGGCAAGTCCGAAGCCGGTGCCATCTGGATGGACCCTGCGAAGACCAGCCCGTATGCCTTCTACCAGTTCTGGATGAGCTCCGAAGACCCCGACGTGCCGCGCTTCCTGCGCCAGTTCACGCTGCTCTCGCATGAGGAGATCGAAGCCGTCGAAGCCGAGCACAACGCCCGCCCCGAACTCCGCAGCGGTCACAAACGCCTCGCCGCCGAAGTCACCCGCATGGTGCATGGCGAAGCGGAGCTGCAAAAAGTCATCCTCGCCTCGCAGGCGCTCTTCGGCGGTGCCGATCTCGCCACCGCCGATGTCAGCACGCTCATCGAAGCCACCGCTTCCGCGCCGAGCACCGAAGTCGATCTCGCCAACATCCCGCCGATCGCCGACCTCCTCGTCACCCTCGGCCTCGCCACCTCGAAAGGCGATGCCGGCCGCCTCATGAAAGGCGGCGGCTTCTACATCAACAACCAGCAAGTCGCCGCTGGTGACGCCCCCACCCTCACCACCGAAAACTTCCTCGGCGGCCGCCTCTGCATCCTGCGCAAAGGCAAGAAGAGCTACGCGACGGTGCGGGTGACGGTGGTGTGAGGCTTTCCGACCGCCTCACTCGACGATGACCAAGTCGTCTGGACGAAGGAACAGATCGTAATCGTTGTTCTTGTCGATCAGGACGGCTTTTGTATTCACTAAGATGTATTTGCGGCCTTGAAGGGTGGAGCGGCGGATAGTGATCTTCGGGACACTCCTTTTGGAAGTATGTCCACCGGCTTTGTCGAGGAGTGCGCTGACAGTAAGCACCTCGCCTTCACGAAGCTCAAACTTTCCAGGCCGACCCCCCATGAGCAAAAGAACGGCCGGAAAACGGGGAGAGCGGATGCAATAATAATTGCGTGCGTCGTCCAGTTTGACGATGACCGTGACCGTTTGTGAGCGCTCCGCCGCATATTCGGCCTTCAGCTTGAATGCCAATTGGCGAGGCGTCAGGCCCGTCACCCGCCGCATTCCCAAAAACGGACAATCAATCTCTCCAGTCTTTGAAACTGTATAAAAAAACGCGCGGGCGTCGGCCTCCACGAGCCGGAGGCTGATTAAGTCCCCCGGCTTCAGTCGAATTTGATCATCGAGCGCCTCCATACTTTTAATGGCCTTGCGCTCATGTCTGGCGGACCTTTCTGCGCTGCTGCATGCGGGAATTGGCAGCACCACGTAGAGAATGCAGCAGAAAAGCATGAGGCGGTTGCACATGCCGGGAATCCTACCCAATTCGTCCGCCAACAGGCAAGATCATTCTGGTTCTGCTGCTGGACGC
>JBDNIB010000843.1:0-2168 GCA_041688535.1 Prosthecobacter sp. | reverse complement strand
GTTTCATGCAACAAGAGCCGGTGTCCAACTTCTCCTCTGTCATCCATCAATTGAAACCTCGAGTTTCCGCAGCAAGCGTGGATTCATATTCATGGCTCGTATCGTCCGTTGGTTTTGTCCTACAGTGGCCAGGCTTTGGGGCGATCATCCTGATTTCGCAAAATTGTTAAGCATCGGAAATCACGATGAATATTATGAGCAATTAGCAGCATTAGACTTCAGAGAGCTGGTTCCAACTCTGGAGAAGATAGATGCCACTTTAGACAAGATCGAAGCTGAAATTTTAGCCTTCTGGTTCTTGGCATCACTTCAGTGGCATGCAGACGATCCCATCAATCAAGTTCAGACAAGCGCAAGACTTGTTGAGGTAGTGGTTGAAAGAGAGGGGCACCGATTACTGGCCGCCAAGCGTATGGATGATGATCAGTTCTGGCTGTCCTCAATTGATTCTTCACTCCTGATAGGAGGGCCGCTCCAAAGGTTCTCCAATCACGCGCATAAATTCTTTCGGCTCACCGTGCAGAATGGGTGTCCGACAGGGCTGACGTTCGACGCGGAGACGTACGCGCTTTTTTGCAGAGCCTATGGCATTGACCCGATGGATGAGAATGCGAAAAATCACATGACGGATATGGCTGACTTTCTGGCTGATTTACTTGCATCGCATGCCAACCAGAGTGCCGATGCCTTCAAAAGTCTCGAATATGTGGGACCGTTGCGTCATTTGCCAACCCGTCATGAAAGCATGGCAGGCATTGTTTTCAGCAAAAACATGAAGCACGCCAACTTTTGGCAGCGCTTGCTGGGAGATCGTCAACTTCGGGAACGGGTAAATGATTGGCTCGGACAGAACGGGTTTGATCTGGGTTACGAGATTTTGATCGATCATTCTATGGAATGGAGGCAGGCGCAAAAAATTATGCGGCGCCAGTTACATGCGGAGTTCCAACGCATGATACAAGACGCGGAGAGTGAGCCGAGCTGTCTTCGCCGTTCCATAACCCACCAACTTGATCCAGTAGGAAATGAGCTCGACCCCGACGTGGCTGATTTGTTGCGCGGCAAGATCGATATGCGTGACGAAAAGCTGCGGGACAAAGTCGTAAGCTCTTTTGGCGGGCCACGGGAATTCGAGAATCATGATGATTTTCTTGGTGTTTTGGATGAAGCAGGAACTATTCAGCGAGTTTTTGACAGCGTTGAGATGTGCTTAGCCACTACATCAAATGCCATGATAAGGCTCAGAGATGTCAAATCTGGTACCGAAGTCGCACTTCAAGACATTGGGGTAGGCATAAGCCAGATTTTGCCGTTGATATTGCGATGCGTTGCGGACGAAAAGACACTGATCGCCATCGAGCAGCCGGAAATTCATGTGCATCCTGCGCTACAAGCTGAGTTGGGAGACTTGTTCATCGAGTCAGCACTCAAGAAAGGGAATACCTTGGTCTTAGAAACCCACAGCGAGCATTTGATCCTGAGAATCATGCGACGGATTCGTGAGAACTTTGAAGGCAAGCTGCCTGAAGGAAAGCAGCCCATCACCCCGGACGATGTCTGCATTCTTTACGTCGAGCCTGGCGAGAACGGCAGCATTGTGCGTGAGATGCCGCTCAACGAGCGTGGCGAACTCGTCAAAGGCTGGCCGGGAGGATTTTTTGAAGAAGCCCTGAACGAAATGTTTTAACCATGCTCGCCGAATACGCCCTCATCCCCGATGTGTTTGATCCGGCCAGTTACGCCTCTGCTGAGGCATGCGACAGGCATCTGTGTGAATTGAAAGACGGCATCATTGCCCGAGGGCTGGTCCGCAACCTGCATGGGGGCGGCTGGTGGCGTTTTGTCGAACAGCACCGCGACCGCTGGGATAAGCGTGGGCGGGAGTTGCTGAAAAAGCTCCGACAGCAAGGCAGGCTGAGTGACGCGACCGGTTGTGCGGTCAACGCACCCGAAACTGCGATGGCGTGGTGTGCTGAGGCGCTTGCCTCACATGAGCAGGTTCCGCTGAGCGGGATTATTTCTGATGAAACAACTGCGGCGGAATGCGCGCCAAACGACCTTGTAGCACCAGTGTCAAAATTGACCGAGCAGACT
This sequence comes from Prosthecobacter sp., assembly GCA_041688535.1. Classification (GTDB taxonomy): domain Bacteria; phylum Verrucomicrobiota; class Verrucomicrobiia; order Verrucomicrobiales; family Verrucomicrobiaceae; genus Prosthecobacter. The sequence goes on along the minus strand of JBDNIB010000843.1, from coordinate 74 downwards.
TGGTGGATGAGCGGCAAGAACTCAATCGAGCTCAAGCGAACCACGCATGACTACGTGGAGGCGTTGGGGCCGAC
>JBDNIB010000842.1:0-3100 GCA_041688535.1 Prosthecobacter sp. | reverse complement strand
TTACTTCGCGGGTGTGGCGCTCCAGACCTTGATGTCGTCGAACCAGCCGCTCTGACCGGCGACGCCGAGTTCGATCTTCGATTTGGTTTCGTGACCAATGCCGGGTGATTTGAGGAAAGCGACGGGCTTGCCATCAATGCTGACGCGCATTTCGTCACCGATGGTCTCGACGACGAGCGTGTAGTCTTTGTTGGCTTCGAGCTTCACCGGGAAGGTGGCGCTTTTGCCGATCATCATCTTGGTGACTTCGTCTTTCTTGGCCGGATCAGCCTTCAGCGCCTTGATCACCTCATTCTGGCTGCCTTCGCGCTCGTCCATGAGGGTCACTTTGTCGAGGCGTACCTGGGCGCGGCTGAGATGGCCGTAATGCGAGCCGGTGTATTTGCGGTCGTCGAACTCGACGTCGATCATGGTGCCGCCATCGAAGCGGATCTTCACTTCCACCACGCTGTCCTTCGTTGGCACTTCCAGGCCATACACGGCGGCATGCGCCTTGATGACCGACTTGCCGTCCTTTGATGGCATGTCCTTGACGCGAGTCTGCGTGCCTTTCAGCGCGTTGTTTTCAAACACGAAGGTGTCCACCACGCGATGCCAGCGTTTGTCAGGCTCGCTGCCGTTCATGTCATCGGAGAACAGCAGTTCGCCTTTTTGGGCGATCGGTTTGGACGGAATTTTCGGGAGATCGGCGGCGAAGGCGGACGCGGTGATGAGGAGGCAGGGGGCGAGGATGAGGCGGATGTTCATGGGGAATTTTTAAACGGAGCGATCACGGGACTATATCAACGGGCTGGATTGGAAGACATTGACTCAGCGCTTGAGTTTCATCGCGGTGGCATGTCTTTTCTAGGTCTATGAGCAAGCCTGCCTGCCCGATGTGCGAGATGAATGACGTTCTGGACCATCCCGTGCGCTTGCACGCCAACAGCCGCCCCACGCGATGAGAAACCAAAAGCAAAGCAACAAGGCACCGCGCCCATTCAAGACCGGTCAATCAGAACGCGGTTGGTCCGGTGGCCGTCAGCATAAGGTGCAGCCGCCTCCCACGAAATCGATCCTGGCAGTTGCCAAACATGCCGGTGTGATTTCAGTGGCCAAAGACGACGCGGCTCCTCCAGCGGTGGATTGAATCGACGCAGAGTGGCTGCAATGCCGGTGGACTTGGTGACGTAGCACCTTGCACATCATGCAATCTGCTCCCGCTCTGACTTCGTCTCGCCGTTCCTTTGTCAAAACCGCCTCTGCCTTCGCTTTGGCACCGTTCCTTCCGGTTCAAGCGACCGAGAGCAGGCTCATGGCGTATGTGGGTACCTACACCTCGCCGTTGCAGAACATGCGGGCGACCCAAGTAGATCTGCCGCCGGGAAATGGCCGTGGCATTCACCTGTTTGAAGTGAATCGCACCACGGGAGCGATGACACCCGCCGGAGTGCATGAGATGGGCACCAGCCCGAGCGCACTGGCCTTCAATGCAGCGCAGACGCACCTGTACTCCGCGAATGAAACCGAACGGCTGGGCGACAACGAGGCGGGTTCGGTCAGCGCCTTCGCTACCCATCCTGCGACGGGCGAATTGAAGCTGCTGAACACCGTCAGCTCCGGCGGCAAGGGGCCGGCGCATCTCAGTGTGCATCCGTCCGGGAAGTTTGTGCTGGTGGCGAATTACTTCGGCGGTTCCGTGGCGGTGCTGCCGATCCAGGCGGATGGCAGCCTGGGCGAAGCGACCGATGTGAAGCAGGATGCCGGCACTGTGGGGCCGACCAAAGCCACGAACGCCCCGCCCGGCAGCTTTGCCATCAGCGGGCACGATCAGGCACACGCGCACATGATCGAGGCCGATCCCTCGGGCCGTTTCGTGCTGCATGTCGATCTCGGGCTGGATCAGATTCTCGTCTGGAAGTTCGATGCCCAAGCAGGCACCCTGACGCCGAACGATCCGCCCTTCGTCTCGCTGCCACCGGGCGATGGCCCGCGTCACTTCGCGTTCCACCCGAACGGCCACTGGCTCTATTCCATTCAGGAGGAAGGCTCGACCGTGGTGCTGTTCGATTATGACGCGGAGAAAGGGCGGCTCACCTCGCGGCAGACGCTGCCCAGTCTGCCGCCCGGTTTTGCGGGCAGTAATTTCTGCTCCGAGATCATGCTCTCCGCCGATGGCCGCTTCGTCTATGCGGGCAACCGCCTGCATGACAGCATCGCGATCTTCGCGGTCGGTGCCGATGGCACGCTCAGCTTCGTGACGGAAGAATGGACGCACGGCGACTACCCGCGCAGCTTCGCCTTCGACCCGACCGGGCGGTTCCTCTACTCCTGCAACCAACGCGGTGACAACATCGCCGTGTTCCGCGTGGACCCGCAGACCGGCAAGCTCAGCTTCACCGGCCACTACACACCCGTCGGCAATCCGTCGATCATCGTGTTCCGCGATTTCGCGAAGGCCGGGTAAAGAGGTGGGAGATCGCGCAACCCAAGGGGCAACCGCGACTGGATATGCATTTTTCTCTTCCCAATTGGTTAAGAAAGAATTATTATCAGCGGATTACGAACCTTCAGGCCCTCCGAGGCATCTTTCCCGCCCCACCCAGCGCATGCCGCCCCTTGTTCTCCAAGACCGCCCTGCTGTCCGCAAAAGCGATGTCGGGCCATTGATTCAATGTGACAACCTCCTGCGGGAACTCATCGCCGGCGGCGGGCCGATGCCGGGTGATTACGCGCACCTCAACCGCACGCTGCGGCAGCTTGGCGATGCGGTGCGTGCCCGATTGATCGCCCGCGAGGATGTGCAGGCCTACGCGACCGACATCACCAGCCGCCATCTGGACGGAACCATGCAGGCCCGGGCATTGGGTAAAAAATACGGCTACAGCGGCGACTTCGAGATGATCGACGCCATCTACACCCTGCGCACGGCCCCCGAGCCGCATCTGCGCCGCTGGGACCTGTATTTCCATGCTTAGGCTGCCCCGAACGCGGTGCGAAACCGCAAAAGCTACTTTCACCACCTGTTGCATGCCCACACTGCTGGCCGCACGAAGACACCGCTGCGGGTCTTGAACGTCGCCAGCGGCCCGGCGCGGGATGTGCGCGAGTGGGTGCTGGA
>JBDNIB010000103.1:0-3138 GCA_041688535.1 Prosthecobacter sp. | reverse complement strand
GACGCCGCCGCGTCGGAAGTCGCCGCGCCAGCGGATGACGAGCGTGTTGCGGCAGCGCGGGAGACGATCTCGACGCTGGAGCCGGTGCAGCGTGAGATCCTCGATCTGCGTTTCGCGCAAGGTCTGTCCTATGCGGAGATGGCCGAGGCACTGGGCATTCCCGTTGGAACGGTTCGCTCGCGCTTGCATCACGCCGTCGCCGAAGTGCGTCATCGTTTGGAAACTGAAATCACCCCCTGAATCCCATGAAATCTGTATCCCTGCACGCTTTGATCATCGACCGTCACTTCGGCGAACTGTCGTCCGAGGCGGTGGAACTGTTGGAGCACCATCTGACTGGAAATGCCAGCGCTCGCGCCGAGGCGGAGCGCATTCTGGAATCCCTGAATGTCACGCGTGATGCGGTGCTGCGACATCCTGAGCTGGCGTATGTGTCCGCAATTGAAAAACGCCCTGCGCCCGCGCCGCGTCGGGTTTCTCCAATCATGCCCTGGCTGGCACATGCGGCGGCGATGGTGCTACTGGCGGCGCTGGCTGGTGCGGGTGGTTTTGTGGCAGGTCGTTCGGGATCACTGGCAAAGACGGACGCTGTGGAGACGAAGCCTGCGCAGCGCAAGGAAAGCCCGTGGGCCAAGTATCGCATGACCTTCGATCCAGCGGGCGAAGGCATGCAGGTGGTGCGCGTGGACTCGGCGAACCTCGAAAAGAAAGCCTACCCATGAAAATGAAGCTCAATCTGCTGCTGCTTGGATTCGCCGTGCTGTGTCTGTGCGGTTGTTTTCCGGAGGAGCGTGTGTGGTGGTCGCCGCAGGGGGATCGCGCGATTGTTTTGATCACTGACCGATTGCATCTCGTGGGTGCAGACGGCCAGGTGGGAGCGCCGCTGACGGACGACGCATTTTTGGAACACGCGTTGGTGAAAACGGTGAGTTGGCTGCGCGATGGCAGCGGTTTTGTGTGCCAGCGTACGCGTGTGCTAACACGTTGGGACGAGGTGCGGTCGTTGATCCCGCCGGACGAGGTTGAGTCAGTGGAAAAGCTGCTGCCCGTGGTGTTGCCGCTGCTGGAGGCGGCAGTAAAGCTCGCGGACAAGGCGAAGACACTGGAGGAGGTCGTGACTGCCGTGCCGACGGTGCAACGGCAGCGTTTTGGCAATGCAGTGCGGCGTGTCTTTGAGCAGGATCCGCTGGCGGTGGAAAAGCTGCTGCTAGCGCTGCCGCAGGGCGATGAACTGGTGGCCTCGCTCAAAAAATCGGGCGCGGGATATGAGGTGGGCGAGTTGTGCGTGTTCAAGCTCAAGGACGGCGGCGTGGCGGAGACGCAATCGCTCGTGCGCAGCTTGTTGAGGCCGGTGCTGCTGCCGTGTGTGTCACCGCAGCATGAGGCGATGGCATTTTTGCGAGTGGATGATGACGGTGAGAGCGCGGCTCTGGAAGTGCGAACGCTCGATGGCAAAACCGGTTTCACCGTGGCGCGTCATGTGTCTGCGGCCTTTGACTGGACGCCGCATGGCCGGTCTCTCGTCTTCATGGCCCCGCTTGGTGGCGAGGGCGAAAAACTGCACAGCATTCATCGCATCACCGTGGTGCAGGACAATGGTGCGTTGATGAAACCGCGTTTTGAAAAGCAACAGGACGACAAGTTGATCGAAGTGCGCGCTGCGGACCGCCTGTCAGAGCCGGTCACGCTGGCCACGGTCATCACGTTGAATCGCCCTGCGGTGCAGGTGCTGGCAGATGGACGCGTGCTGTTCGCCAGCCAGCCGCTGACTCTGCCAGCAACCGGTACGGGGCCGGAACTAGAGCCACGTTTGTTCGTCATCGCCGCCGATGGCAGCGCCGTGACACCGGTGCTGACTGCGTCGGGTGATCTGCCGGTGAATCTCGCCTACTTCCGTGCTTCGCCGGATGGCAAACGCGTCGCCGTGGTCGAAAGCGAGACGGATGCCGTGGCCGTGGTCGAGGTGGACACAGGCAAAACGCAGATCATCTCACCACCGCATCCGCGCTGGCAGAACCGTACCATTCCAGCGTGGAAATCCGCCACGGAACTGACCTTTGCCGCGCTGCATGATGAGGCTCCCGCCTGGCTGCTGTGGAGCGAGGGCAGCGGCCTGCGCAATCTCAGCTCGCAATGGCCTGCCACCGCCACGACGAAGTGGCTGGAACAAAAAAGCACCGAAGCTGCACAAGAGTCCGTGATCTCCAAACCTGCCTCGATCCGATGAAAAGCGTCCTCTATCTTCTCATGCTCGGCAATGCATCCGCCGCCGACACCGCCTTCTTTGAGGCGAAGATCCGTCCCGTGCTGGTGAAGCATTGCTACGAGTGCCATTCGGTTGAAGCTGGCAAGTCAAAGGGCGGGCTGATGCTGGATACGCAGCAGGGCATTCGCGCGGGGGGCGACACGGGACCTGCCGTGGTGCCGGGTGATCCGGCGAAGAGCCTGCTGCTCACCGCGATCAAACACAGCGATCCCGATCTCGAAATGCCGCCGAAGGAGGCGAAGCTGTCTGCGTCGGTCATCGCGGATTTTGTAACGTGGATCAAATCAGGCGCCGCTGATCCGCGTGTGTCGGCGGTGAAGGCGGCGGAACGTCCGCCGGTGGATGTAGCGGCGGGACGGCAGTTTTGGAGCTATCAAAAGCCGCAACAAGCGGCTGGTGACATTGATGGATTCATACAGGCGAAGCTGAAGGAGGCGGGTATGCCCCAGACACCCGAAGCTACAGCGGTGGTGCTGCTGCGCAGGCTGTACTTTGATTTGATCGGCCTGCCGCCGACGCCGAAGCAGGTGCAGGAGTTTACCATAGAGAAACTGGCGGTGACCGTGGATGAACTGCTTGCTTCGAAGGAGTTTGGCGTGCGCTGGGGCCGGCACTGGCTGGATGTGGCGCGCTACGCGGAGTCGAACGGACGCGAATCAAATCTGACCTTCCCGCATGCCTGGCGCTATCGCGATTATATCATTGATGCGGTGAACGCGGACGTGCCGTTTGACCGCTTCATCACCGAGCAGATCGCGGGCGATTTACTTCCCGCCAAGGACGACGCGGAGCGTGCGCGGCTCATGATTGCGACAGGATTTCTCGCCATGGGGGCGAAAGGTCTCAATGAGATGAACCCGGCGCAGTTTGTC
>JBDNIB010000102.1:0-3142 GCA_041688535.1 Prosthecobacter sp. | reverse complement strand
ATTAAATTACGTGAGCAGAGCGAGGCCGCTCCGCCGACGTTACCCTGGGTGATGTTGTCGCTCACTGGTGAGACGCCGAACGGGAAGCCGATGAGTCCGGCCTCAGCACAGCCTTGTTTGATCAACTGGGCGAGTTCATGCGCGTGGACATTGCAGATGTTGCCGTCGAGCAGCGGCGTGCCGATGCCGATCTGCGCCTTGTCAAAATCCTCCGGCTTGAAGCCTAGGCCCCAGAAGAAGGCGTTGACGCCGCGCTGCCAGCCGTGGGTGAGGGTGCGCGAGTTCCAGTTGAGCGAGTTTTCAATCATGTGGCGCGGATGCTAGGCGGAAAGCGGCCTAGCGCCAAAACAAAAGCTCCCGGCCAGCGAACTGACCGGGAGCTCCAACCTAATATTTATCAGAGATCGCAGCGCATGAGCGCCACGCGAATTAGAAGCTGACGCTGAGCTTAGCACCCCAGAAGAACTCGTTCAACTGGGTGTTCAGACCAGAACGAAGGCTTTGGGAGTTGTTCATAGCCACGTATGGCGTGAGCGTAGCCGTTTTGGTGAGCTGCATCGGTGCAGCGACGGAGAACAACATGTGGGTCAGACCGGATGTTGGCATATTGGGATCACCTGGCTGATTGATCTGAGCAACGATGGCAGAGCGGTTGCCGGTGTAGTAGTCGTTGCCCCAACCCATCTGGAAGGAAGGAACAATGCTCAACCAATCAGTCACTGGGATGGTGTAATCGGCACCGAACTGCGCGTAGGATCCGCCAATCGTCAGGTCATAGTAGTAGCCTAGGGAAAGGTTCAGAGCACCAATAGATTTGGCGACGGTGAAACCGATTTCTTGGTTACCAAAGATACCGAACTCAGGATCGTTTCGAAGGTTGGCTCCGATAACGCCACCAGCGTTCGATCCAGCATAGCTATCTGGATAGAAATAATACTGATACACGATACCGAAGGTGGCGAAACCCGCATCATAATTGAGCGAGGTATAAACGTCGATCTCCGAATAATCGAAGGCCTTGTTGTTCTTTGGATTGCCACTGGGCGTTTCGACACTGCTGATGTAGCCGGCACCCAGACCCCATGTGAGGCTGCCTGCGCCGTCTTCAGCTGCGCCACCGATAAGTGGGACGGAGAGGTTCAGGAAGGTGGAGACGATGTTGTCCGCGAACCAGAGGCCACGGAAGTAGTAGCGGCTGTCGTAGCCAGCGCTGAGGTCGGCTCCGATGGAGTCGAAGAGGGAGCCGGATTCAGGTTCCACCATTGGCACGGGGGCCTTGGCGGGGGCGGTGCCAGCGGTGGCGTTCAGCGCTGCACAGGCAGCAAGAACGGTCACCGACTGGGCAATGATGGATGTCATGCTTTTGAGCTTCATGTGTGTTGGTCGATTTAGTTTTGTTGGTGTTGAGGCGCTGAACAGCCGGGAAGACTATTCAGCATACTGTTTTGATAGCAGGGGCCGTGCCATGTGGTTCGGCTGTTTGCCATTTTTCTCACCAAGCCAAAAAAAATGAGACCTCCCAGCATTGCAGCCGAGAGGCCTGTGCAAAAAAAACCTCCCGGCCTTGCAGCCGGGAGGTTCAACCTAAAAGGTTGGAATCGTCCGAGAACGATCAGACTATTAGAAGCGGACGCTAAGGGTCACGCCGCCGTAAACAACAGTGCTGAAGGCGTTATCAGGAGCACCGCTGACTGGCAGGTTCTGAACGCCGTTCATGGGAACATTGACAGCGATGTAAGGAGTCAGTGTAGCGCGGCTGTTAAGCTGGACTGGGAACTGAATGCCTGTTGTCAGGGCGGTGAAGCCCGTCACGTTGTTGCGATTCCAGCCTGAAGTTACGCCAGCGCCACTGCCACCGCCGTTGCGGGCGAACTGCCAGTTCATGTTGTGACCATATCCAACAGTGGCATATGGGACGACACTGATGGAGTCGGTGATGGCGATCGTGGAGCTCGCGGTCACGTCGAAGTACCAGGAATCATTGACGAAGTCATAGTTTGCGCTGGAGTTGACGTCGATCGGGCCGAGGGCGGTAGCCAAGCCAAGGCTAACTTCCTGACCGTCGTTCATGCCGCCACCAAGAGGACCATTGCGCTGAAGGGCGCCCATGTTGCGGTAGTAGGTGTAACCAAGGCTGACTGTGGCTGGGCCGAAGTCATGAGCAATGGCAGCGCCAAGCTGCAAACGCTGGAAGGAAGCCTCGGGGCTACCTGCGCCAGGAGCGAAATGATCTTGATCACCGGCGAAAGAGCCGGATTGGGCACCCCAGTTGAGGGAGGTGCTGCCAGCACCGTCTTCGGAGGCACCGCCAACGAGGAGGATGGAGCCGTCAATGGCGGAACGGACCCAATGCTGTCCGTAGTTGAGGCCACGCCAGATGTAGTTGGTGTCATAGCCAAGGGAGGCGTTGATACCGAGATCGTCGTTCACCGGAGCTGGTGCGATCGGGTTTTTAGGAGCTGGAGCGATGGTTCCGGCCACGACGGGAGTGGCGGCCAGTGCCATGAACCCCAGTGTTTTCAGCAATGCATTTAATTTCATGGTCTGATTTAGTTGGTATTAGGTTGGTTCGTTTGAGGTCGGACACTCGCATGGGATGAATTGAAATGGGTATTTCAACTCAAAGTACGTGAGCCTTTCAGTGCGAATATTAGCAGGCACCGTAACCGCTGGAAAGAACTTTTTTGTGTTTTTTCGCGGCTGACGGCACGAAAACAGCTCTGAACAGGTCTTTTGCCTTTGCCTAGGTGCCGACAACCTTCTGGCTAACGTCACAGTGATAAAAATGGACATCACTGGTGAAATGATGCTTTTTGGCCCGATGAGCCGCCGCATTATTACCTTTATCCTGCTGATGTGTCCGTTGCTTTCTGCACAGGTGCCTCCAGTCCTCATTCCTTTGCCAATCAGGGTGCATCTGGTGCGCTCAGGCACTCACCCACGACTTCAGGCAACGTTCGACGAGACGCGCATCCGTGCACTTTTTGTCGAAGTGAACGCCATCTGGTCACCGGCCGGCATTCACTTTGAAATTGAGGCGGTGGGCACGCTACAGGCGCTGGATGTACCGCCCAAAAAGTGGCTGGAACGTGATCGAAATTGGGTGAAAGCCGCGCTGCCGAGCCATTCGTTCAGCCCCACT
>JBDNIB010000841.1:0-3771 GCA_041688535.1 Prosthecobacter sp. | reverse complement strand
CTTGACCCCGACAAGGCCGCCGCACGCGGCCTCACCGCCGGTGATGTGGTGAACGCCATCCGCGAGCAGAACATCCAGGTCGCCGCCGGCACCATTGGCCAGCAGCCGGTGGAGGACGCGGCGTTTGAGCTCACGGTGAACGCCAAGGGCCGCCTCATCACCGAGGAGGAGTTCGAGGCCATCATTGTCAAAACCGGCCCGCACGGTGAAAAGCTGCGGCTGCGTGATATTGCTCGCGCTGAAATGGGATCGGGCGAGTACGCGCTGCGCAGCCTCATCAACAACAAAAAGGCCGTCGGCTTAGGCGTGTTCCAGCTTCCCGGATCGAACGCGCTCGCCGTCTCGCAGGCCGTGCGTGATCGCATGGTGGAGCTGAAGGCCAAGATGCCCGAAGGTGTGGACTACGCCATCGCTTACGATCCCACGGTGTTCGTGCGGAAATCCATTGATGCGGTCATTCATACGCTCATCGAGGCCATCCTGCTCGTTGTGCTCGTGGTGGTCGTTTTCCTGCAAACTTGGCGTGCTTCGATCATCCCGCTGGCCGCCGTGCCAGTGTCGCTGGTCGGCACCTTCGCGGTGATGCACGCGCTGGGCTTCTCTATCAACAATCTCTCGCTGTTTGGCATCGTGCTGGCCATCGGCATCGTCGTGGATGACGCCATCGTGGTGGTCGAAAACGTCGAGCGCAACATCCGCAATGGCTTGAAGCCCGTGGACGCCACGAAACAGGCCATGAGTGAGGTCACGGGGCCGATCATCGCCACCGCGCTCGTGCTCTGCGCGGTGTTCATCCCCACGGCGTTCATCAGCGGCCTCAGCGGCCAGTTTTACAAGCAGTTCGCCATCACCATCGCCATCTCCACGGTCATCTCGGCCATCAATTCGCTCACGCTTTCACCTGCGCTCTCAGCCTTGCTGCTCAAAGGGCGCGACGACAAAAAAGACCTGTTCACCAAGCTGCTCGATCTGTTGTTCGGCTGGTTTTTCCGCCCGTTCAATCGCTTCTTTGAGTGGTCGTCCAATGTCTATGTTGGCACAGTGAAGCGCTTCATCCGTTTCAGCTTCATCGCGCTGCTGATCTATGGCGGTCTCGTGTGGGCGACGTGGAAGGGCTTTGACATGGTGCCAGCGGGCTTCGTGCCAGCGCAGGACAAACAGTATCTCATCGGCGTGGCGCAGCTTCCTGATGCGTCGTCGCTGGATCGCACCGAGGTGGTCATGCGCCGCATGTCCGAGATCGCGCTGAAGCATCCTGGCGTGAAAGACGCCATCGCATTCCCCGGCCTGTCTATTCACGGCTTTGGCGTCAGTCCGAACAGCGGCATCGTGTTCCTTGGCCTCAAGGATTTTGAAGAGCGCACCACGCCCGATCTTTCCGCCGATGCGATTGCGGGCGCGTTGTTCGGCCAATACATGAGCATTCAGGAGGGCATGGTGTTCGTCTTTCCGCCACCACCCGTGAACGGCATCGGCACGATGGGCGGTTTCAAGCTGATGGTGCAGGACCGTGGTGATCTGGGCTACGCGGAACTCTTCAAGGCCACGCAGGCGCTGGCGGGCGCGGGCAACCAGTCCGGCAAGCTCATGAATGTGTTTTCCGGCTACACGGTGAACGTGCCGCAGCTCGAGGCCGATGTGGATCGCGAAAAGGCGAAGGTGCAGGGCGTGCCGCTCGGTGCGCTGTATGAGACGCTGCAAATCAACCTCGGCAGCCTGTATGTGAACGACTTCAACCGCTTTGGTCGCACCTATCAGGTCGTGGCGCAGGCGGAGGAGCAGTTCCGCAATGACGCGGGCGACATCACGCGCCTCAAAACGCGCAACGCCGCCGGTGACATGGTGCCCATCGGCTCGCTGGTGAAGGTAAAAGAGAGCTTTGGCCCCGACCGCGTCACGCATTACAACGGCTACCTCGCCGCCGATCTCAATGGCGCTGCCATGCCGCCGCTCAGCTCGGGGCAGGGGGAGGCGGTGATCGCCGAACTCGCTAAGACACTGCCGCCCGGCTTCGAGTTTCAATGGACCGATCTCGTGTATCAAAAGATCATCGCCGGCAACACCGCCGTATATGTCTATCCGCTCTGCATCCTGCTCGTCTGCATGGTGCTGGCCGCGCAATACGAGAGCCTGCGCCTGCCGCTAGCCATCATCCTGATCGTGCCGCTGTGCCTGCTGTTCGCACTGGCCGGAGTCATGATCGTGGGTGGCGACAACAATATCTTCACGCAGATCGGCTTCATCGTGCTGATCGGCCTCGCGTGCAAAAACGCCATCCTCATCGTCGAATTCGCCAAAGAGAAGTTCGATCACGGCCTCAGCCCGCTCGAAGCCGCCCTCGAAGCCTGCCGCCTACGTCTGCGCCCGATTTTGATGACCTCCATCGCCTTCATCGCCGGTGTGTATCCGCTGGTCGTCTCCACTGGAGCCGGTTCCGATATGCTCCGCGCCATGGGCACCGCCGTCTTCGCCGGCATGATCGGCGTGACCTTCCTCGGCCTGTTCTTCACGCCGGTGTTTTATGTTCTCGTCATGAAACTGGGGCGGGAAAAGAAGGCTGGACCCACCGCCGCATGAGTCACTCGCCTGCTATGCCAAGTACCCTTCTCTCAAGGTCATTCGTCATGAAAAACCTTGCTTCGGAGCGCAAATCCTCCAGGCAGGAAGCGATGGCATCCAAATGCCCGGACAGCTTGGCATCGAGTAGGAGACGCAGCAGTCCTTTGACTGGCAGATTGAGTCGCATCGCTACGGAACGGCCTTCGGCCTCGTCCATGAGCAGCGCATCCGCCTTGCGCTGGAAGGCGATTGCGATGGCCTCCGCCTCGCCTTTACCGAGATCAAGCGTGGCTGCGAAGGCTCTCTCAACATCGGAAGGGATGGCTTGGAAGAGTCATCCCGCCTTGAAGGCATCGTCGATCATCGATGCGGCCACTTCATTCGACAGCGCACCCAGTTCCCGACATACTGCTTCAGGAATGATGACGGTATCATGCAGGCGCTCCAGCAACTCCAGTTTTCCGATCAGCGCCAGATTGGATATGAAAGAGGTGTCACTGATGACCAGCATGTCTCAGCTCCTGCTCGAACATTTCCAGGGTGAAGCGGGGAATCTGACGGTCGGCGAGTGCCGCTTGAAATTCAATAAAGCCCAGCCCGGCCAGCTTTTGCGCCTGACCGAAACGCAAGATGCCTTGCTTGAACAAAAGACAGGCCAGCTCCTCCAGCACATGGCCTCGCAGCCCGGGTGCTTCATCAATCGGCAGGTCGATTTCCAGTTTCATGCCGCCAAAATGCCTCACCGCCATCGCTCTGCCAACACCTGATTTCGCCATGCGCCGCCTCATCCCACTCCTCCTCGTCACCAGCGCTCTTGCTCAAGTCGGCCCTAATTACGAGCGTCCCGCCACCGCGACGCCACCGCAGTTCAAAGGCGTGACTTGGCGTGTCGCGTCGCCGTCTGCGCATCTGTCGAAAGGCGAATGGTGGAAGGTGTTCAACGACTCACGGCTCAATGCGCTCATGGCCGCCGCCACGGCGAACAACCAGCAGCTCAAGGGTGCGATCGCACGCTTCGATCAGGCGCGTGCTGCCGCCCGCATGTCGCGCGCGGATTTTTTCCCGACGCTGAGCCTGCCGCTCACTGCTGAGCGCCAGCGCACCTCGGAGAACATGCCATCACCCTTTCCGCTGAACGGTTTGAGCTACAATGGCCCGGCTTACAACGCGCCGTTCGAATTCGGCTGGGAACTTGATCTGTGGGGTAAAATT
>JBDNIB010000840.1:0-2390 GCA_041688535.1 Prosthecobacter sp. | reverse complement strand
GGTGGCGTGTGGGACACCCGCGACGGCGGTGACACATGGCACCTGCTCGGTGAAGGCTTGGAAGCCGACTTCATGCCGCCGGACCAAGCGAAAAAACCGAACATCCAGGACGCGCACCGCATCGCCTGCGGTGCCTCCAATCCCGACCACGTCTGGATGCAGCATCACAACGGCATCTTTCGCAGCACCGATGCCGCGAAGACCTGGGAGCGCATCAAGACGGCGAACCCGTCCGACTTTGGTTTCGCCGTGGCCGTGCATCCACATGATCCGCTCACGGCATGGTTTGCGCCGGGCATCAAAGACGAGCAGCGGGTGCCGGTGGATGCCGCGCTGTGCGTCATGCGCACGCGCGATGGTGGCAAAACCTTCGAGCCGTTGCGCAACGGCCTGCCGCAGGAACACGCCTTCCACATCGTCTTTCGCCACTGTCTCGATGTCACCCGCGATGGTCGCACGCTGGCCTTTGGCAGCACCACCGGCTCCGTGTGGATCAGCGAGGACGGCGGCGAAAGCTGGCAGCGCCTCAGCGCTGAACTGCCTCCGGTTTACTGCGTGCGATTTGGCTGATCCTGCTAAAGCGCCCGCCGCAATTCAGAGATCAAGCACGCGATCCATCCGCCGTGCCACATCCGCGAGGTAATCCCAATCGCCCGTCTTCACCTCCGCCGCAGCCCAGCCGCTGAAATTGATTTTCGCCAGTTCCGTTCGCACCGCAGGCCAGTTGATGCTGCCCTCGCCCAGCGGCGTGTCGAAACCTTTGCGCTTGAAAAGCACGCACAGGCCCGGCTTGAAGACCCAGCGGCCTTGAGACATGCTACACGCGCATGAAACGCCGCCGCCTGCTCCAATCCGCTGCCGTGGCGCTATGCCCGGCTGCTTGCGCGAATAAAACGCGTGATCCCCTGCCCTTCGCCACGCTAGCCGACCTCACTGCGATGCTTCAAGCCAAGCAAACGACGCCCCTGCTGCTAGCGGAACATTTTCTCGAACGCATCGCGCAAATCGACAAGTCCGGGCCGCGTGTGAATGCGATCATTGAGCTGAATCCCGCCGTCAGAGCCATCGCCGCTAATTGCAAATCCGGCCTGCTACATGGCCTGCCGATTCTGATCAAAGACAACATCGAGACGGCGGATGGTATGAAGACCACCGCCGGTTCGCTGGCCTTGCGCAATCACCCACCGAAACAAGACGCGGCACTTGTGACGCGATTGCGCGAAGCGGGCGCGATCATCCTCGGCAAAACGAACCTCAGCGAGTGGGCGAACATTCGCTCACCGAATTCGACGAGCGGTTGGAGCGCGCGCGGCGGACTCACGCGCAATCCACACATACTCACGCACAGCGCCAGCGGCTCCAGTTCCGGCTCTGCGGCAGCAGTGGCCGCAGGACTGGCCCCGGCAGCGATTGGCACGGAAACAAACGGCTCCATCATCAGTCCCGCGAGCGCTTGCGGCATTGTGGGCTTCAAACCGACGGTCGGACTCAGCAGCGGCAACGGCATCATTCCCATCACGCAGCATCAGGACACGGCGGGACCAATGACGCTCACGGTGCGCGATGCGGCGCTGCTGATGCAGGTGCTCGCGGCAAATTTCACCGCCGAATTGCCTCTGGACGCGCTCAAAGGCGCGCGTCTGGGTGTGGTGCGCGGCCAATGCGGCAAAAATCCGCAAGTGCTCGCACTATTTGAAACCGCGCTGCAAAAACTCCGCGAGGCCGGAGCTGTCATCATTGATCCCGTAAAACTGCCGAACATGCGGGCAGCTGGCAGTCTCTCGTGGAAAGCCATGCTAATCGAGCTGCGGGCCGATTTGAACGCGTACCTCGAACAACGCGGTGGTGACGTACGTTCGCTCGCTGAATTGATTGCCTTCAACGAGCAGCATCGCGAGGCCGAAATGCCGCACTTCGGCCAGGAATTCTTCGAGCAGGCGGAGAAGCTCGGCACGCCGGAGATCATTGCCGCTGGCCAGGAAGCACGGGCACTCGCCAAAAAGCTCGCCGGGCCGGAGGGAATCGACGCCGCGCTCCAATCACACGATCTCGACGCCCTGATCTGCCCCACGAACGATCCTGTGGGCCTCATCAACTTGCCAAAAGGCGACACGAACGAGCGCGTCGCCAGCACACCTGCCGCCGTAGCCGGTTATCCGCATCTCACGGTGCCGCTGGGCTTCGTGGATGGCCTGCCGATTGGGTTTTCCTTCATCGGCACCGCCCATGTTGATGCACGCATCCTGGCCCTTGGCCATGCCTTCGAGCAAATCATGCCCGCACGCCGCGCACCCACCTTCGATGCCGGATAAGACACACTTTTGGCTGCAAAATCACCCCTTTGCTACCCGTAGCATTTTCATACCGGTCACAGACACTTTCATATCATG
>JBDNIB010000839.1:0-6230 GCA_041688535.1 Prosthecobacter sp. | reverse complement strand
ATCTCCGGCTGCCAAGTCGGGTAATTGAGGGCGATGCTGTCCATGATCTCACCGGCCTGCTTGAATTTCGTCTGCGCCAGTGTGTGATCACCTGCCGCTTCGAGCTTGGCGGCCTCGTTGTTCAACACAAAGCCACGGAAGTACTGGTCCGCCACCTCGCTGCTGGCATCAATGGTTTGCGCCTGTGACACCGGGGCGGCCAGGAGAGCGAACGCCGCCAGGAGGGTGAAAACGAAATAAAGTCGAGTCATGGAATTTGGGGAAGGGGGGCGGAGTTTACCGCCTTGCGGGGGGCTTGTAAATGGCCTTGGCACCGCTCAGCCCTGCCGCTGGCGCAACACGGCCACCCAGCGGTCCACCGACTTGCCGGGTGCGTCCTTGAGGGCGCGGCTGGCTTGGTTGCGCCGGTTGCTGACGACCTCCATGCCCAGCGCTTCCAACGCACGCAGGGCGAGTCGGTGCTCCACGTCGAAATAACTGGTGATGACGAGCATGCCGTCGGGCCGCAGTTTGGCGATGCCCTGGTCGAAAATTTTCTTCCACAGCTCCTGGCCGTGCCAGAAATTCTGATGGCGGAGGAAGACCATGTTGAAGTCATCTCCCAGTTCCTTGTGCTGGTCGATCTGCGTGGCGTCCTCAATCAAAAACTCCGCTGGCAGATGTCCGTGCGTCTCCCGTGCCTGCCGAATTTCGTGGATACGGATGTCCGCCCCCACCATTTCGACCGCTCCACCCCGCGTGAGGTCCGCACCGACTTGAATCAACGTCTCCGCCTCATCGCAGCGCCCACACGCGAGATTGAGGATGCGCATGTCCTGCTGCGCCGCTGGCAGATGCGGCGACAGCGAGTCGTGCAGCAGTGATTTCAGTTTCGCCATGTCCTGCTGGATGGGATTGGGGGGCTGATCGTTCATGGCAGCACTTGCAGGCCGACGGTCAGAGCGAGCGAGCGCTGGCGCTTGTCGAAGGTGAGGAAGGTGGTTACGCCAAGTTCTTTCGCTGCGGCAACGTGGAGAATGTCGAGACTGCGGGTGCCTAGCGTGGCGGAATGCCTAGCCGCCAGTTTGGATGCTTCACGCAGCATCTGGTGCCACGGCGGCAGGGTCCGCAGGTAGCGACCTGCACGTAAATCTACTGCGAGCTGCTTCCAAGCCGCGAAACTTTGCTGGGTGGTGATCAGCCCACGAAAAACAGCCAGAGCAAAGGCGTTGAGCAATTCTAGCCGGTGCAGGGTCGTCCAGGCGCTCCTTTGATTGACGCTCATCATCAGATTCATGACCTGACTTGAATTCGCGTCATAGATGTATCGCGAAGCGAGCACACTGGTGTTTGCATAGACCATGTGCTCAATGCTCCTCCTCGCGGAGTTCAAAAATGAGGTTTTTTTCGAGCATCTTGCCACCGAAGATTTCTTTCAATCGCTCGGTTCGATCTTCCCACACCACGGTCTTTTCCGTCTTGGGTTTGGGTGTCGCCGTCGGGCTCATGCTGGTGAGCATGCCCAGGAACCGGACTTGCTCCCTGGCGGGAAGCCGACGCATCTCCTCACGAACTTTTATCGCTAAATCACGGGCGCTCATGCGGGTAAATGTAGGGAAAATCGTGTTTTTGCAAAGGCGGGTTTTTGCGATTCACTCCAGCTTGGTAAATACCCCTGCCGCCGCCTTGACGGAGATGCTCTGGTTGGTGGCGTAGGCTTTTGCGGCGGCGAGGCGGATTTCGGAGCGCGGACCGTTGCGCAGCCAGACTTCCAAGGCATCACGGAGCAGGAAGGAACCTGGATACATGAGCTGCTCGGTGGTGAGCACGGGGCGTGCCTTCAAGGCTGCGAGATGCGGTCTGAAGTAACTGCCGCTGATACAGCAGAGGATGATGGCGTCGGTGGGTTTCGCGGTGGCATCAAGAATGGAGACGCTCACGGGCTCATCCATGAGGCCGTTGTGGCCGATGAAGGCGGTGAGATCGCTGCTGCGGACGTGTAGATTCGTGAAGAAGGCTTCGAGGCACTGGTGGATGTTTTTGCCACGCCATGCCTCGGCGACGAGCACACAGTCCTGCGAGGTGTGGCGATAGCTGCGGCGTTCGAGAATCTCAGCTGTTGGGTTTTCCTCGGTCTTTTCGAGTTTCCATGTCTTGCTGCGGCCAAAGACGGATTTGAAACCGTCGGTAGTGCCCCAGTAGAGGTTGTTGGCTGCATCATCACCGTTGCCGATCTTCGCGGGCACTTTGGCGATGCCTTGATGCGCATTGTCAGCAAGAGCGACGAAGACATGGACGCGTCTGGTCTCTGCTTGAGCCGCTCCGCAAGCGAAAGCACAGACGCAGAAGACTGTGAACCACGCCTTCATGCGGTTAGAACTTCAATTCTTCGTCGAAAATCATGCGCGCGGCCTGGGCGACGTCTTTGTCACCACGGCCGCTCAGATTGACGAGGATGATCTGGTCTTTGGACATCTGCGGAGCCACTTTGAGGACTTCTGCGATGGCGTGGGAGCTTTCGAGGGCGGGGATAATGCCCTCCACCTGACTGAGTTCTTGGAATGCGGCGAGGGCTTCGTCGTCGGTGGCGTAGTTGTAGGTGACGCGGCCTTGATCGTGCAGCCAGGCGTGTTCGGGACCGATGGCGGCGTAGTCGAGTCCGGCACTGACGCTGTGGGTGAGCTCGATCTGGCCATCAGCATTGGCGAGCAGCCATGTTTTGGTGCCTTGGAGGACGCCGAGACGACCGCCTTGGAAGCGTGCGGCGTGTTTTTCTGGCAGGATGCCCGCACCACCAGCTTCGACACCGGTCATGCGCACGTCTTGGTCGTTCAAGAAGGGATGGAAGAGGCCGATGCTGTTGCTGCCCCCGCCGACGCAGGCGACGAGGAGGTCGGGCAGACGCCCCTCACGCTCCAAAATCTGGCGGCGTGCCTCGACGCCGATGATGCGGTGAAAATCGCGCACCATCATGGGGAAGGGGTGCGAGCCGAGCGCGGAGCCGAGAATGTAATGCGTGGTGTGTACGTTCGTGACCCAGTCGCGCATGGCTTCGTTCACGGCTTCTTTGAGCGTGGCCTGACCGGCGGTGACGGCGACGACTTTGGCACCGAGGAAGCGCATGCGGGCGACATTGAGAGCCTGACGCTCCATATCGACCTTCCCCATGTAGATGACGCACTCGAACCCGAAGCGGGCGCAAACGGTGGCGGTGGCGACGCCGTGCTGACCGGCACCGGTTTCAGCAATGATGCGCTTTTTGCCAAGGCGCAAGGCGAGCAGAGCCTGGCCGAGGGCGTTGTTGATCTTGTGCGCTCCGGTGTGCAGCAGATCCTCGCGTTTGAGGTAAATTTTCGCACCGCCAAGCTTTTCGGTCCAGCGTTCGGCAAAGTAGAGCGGCGTGGGGCGGCCAACGTACTCGTGCAGCAGGCGGTCGAGCTCTTTTTGGAAGGTTGGATCGGCTTTCGCCTTCTCATAATGGTCTGAAAGCTCAGTCAGGGTCGCCATGAGGGTTTCGGGCACGAACATGCCACCGTACGGGCCGAAATGGCCGTGAATGTCGGGCATCACAGGAAGCGGAAAGAGGGAGGCAGAGGTCATGGGGCGGCGAACATAGGACAAATAGTGTTTCAGGCAACGTCCACGCTTGATTCGATGCGGCTCAGGCTTGGTTGCTCACGGCCTCAAGCGCGGCGAGTTTTTTCTCCAGCTCGCGGACGCGTTTGATGAGGTCGGGGATTTTGGCCGGAAGACTGAGCATTTTACGGCCTTCCATGAGCGGGCGGGAAAGCCGGTGTACATTCCTGGCTGCGTGAGATTTTTGGTGACACCAGACTTCGCGAGCACCACCACCTGGTCTGTAATCTCGAGATGCCCGACGATGCCGACCTGGGCAGCCGTGGGTGACGTGGCTGCCGAGACGGCAACTGCCGGAAATACCGGTCTGAGCGATAATAATGCAGTGTTTCCCCAGAATGGTGTTGTGGCCGATCTGCACGAGGTTGTCGATCTTGCTGCCCTCGCCGATCCAGGTACGGCCAAAACGGGCGCGGTCAATGGTGGTGCAGGAGCCGACTTCGACATCATCATCGATCTGGACGATGCCAAGCTGGTCGATTTTCACATGACGGCCATTGACGACTTCGTAGCCAAAGCCGTCGCTGCCGATGATGGCTCCGCTGTGCAGGATGACACGGTTGCCGAGCACGCAGTGCTGCTTGATGACGGCGTTGACGTGCAGGGTACAGCCCTCGCCTATGCGCACTTCCCGATCAATGAAGACACCTGAATGAATCGTGGTGCCCTGGCCAATGGTCGCACCCTCATCAATGACGACATGCGCGCCGATGCTGATGTTTTGCGGGTCGAAAACGACATCACCGTCGATCACGGCGGTGGCATGAACCAGCGAATGACGCTGGAAAACGCGAGCGTGGGGTTGTTGACGCGGATGAGCACCAGGCCGTTTTGCGCCTCCTGCGCGGGCAGATCAAACCATGAGGGCCACCGACGCGCGGGTGGTTTTAAGCGAGGGGAGATAGCGGGCGTTGCCGAGAAAGGTCACCTCACCGGGCACCGCATCTTTGATCGAACTCAGTCCGGTGATGACATCGTCAGCGGCTCCGCGGGAAAGTTCGCCGCCGACGAGTTCGGCCAGTTGCTGCAGGGTGATGGAGTTGTTGCTCATGCCGCTGAGGGCAAAATGATGGCGTATAAAAACAAAAAGGCACGGCGCAATTGCCTGCGACGTGCCACTGATTTTTTTTCTGCGCAGATTATTTTTTGGACTCTTCAGCCTTGGGGGCCGCAGCGTCCTCTTTCTTCGGCTGAGCACCGGGAGGCGGGGCGTCCTTGTTCAGTTCGACGATGAGCTGGTCGGTGAGGTCATTGGCAGCACCTTCCTTGACATGCAGAATGATCGGCACGGTGGAGAGGCTGACACCGGTCTTGTCGAAGACGATGTCAAAGCTGTCTTCTTTGGAGCGGGCACGCACCACGACGAGGATCTCCTCATACAAGCCCTTGCGGATCTGCATGTCCTCCTGCTTGAGCTGGTTCTGGCGGCGTTCAGCGAACTCCTGCATCTCCATCTCCATGGAGCGGATTTCCTTCACTTTCTCACCCAGCTCGGCGGCGTACTTGTTGCGCTGCTCAGGCGTGATGATGGGATCCTGGGCCATTTTTTGCAGCTTTTGGGCCTCATTGGCGAGGTTCTTGTACACCGTCTGGCGCTCCTGCATCTCCTGTGCGGCCTTTTCGTAGTTGCCCTTGTACTTTTCTGCGGCGGACTTGGTCTTGTGGAACTCCTGGAAGACTTTGGACATGTCGATCACGCCGATTTTAAGATCGGCGGCCTGAAGGAAGGTGGGGGCGGCGAGGAGGAGTGCGATGAACGCGCTGCGAATCATAAGGATGGGAGTTTGGAGGGGATTGAGGGTGCTGAATGACAAAATGTCTGAAACGAAGGGCTAGAACTTGTAGCCCATGTTGAACTGGAAGCGGCCTGAGCCGGAAAGTTGGTCTTTGGACACCGGCACAGCGTAGTCAACGCGGATGGGGCCGATGGGCAGGAAGAGGCGCAGGCCGATGCCGACATCGGAGAAGACATCACCACTGAAATCGAAGGTGCTTGCACCGATGGAGCCGATGTCGCCGAAGAAGACCACCCGGGGGGAGCGGTCAGAATTGCTAGTGATGTGGACAGGGATGGAAAATTCACCGGTGGCATGCGCCGCCGTGCCGCCACCGATTGGCTCGCCAGTGGCGTCTTTGGGACCGGCTTGGCGGTAGTTGAAGCCGCGCAAATTGTTCGCGCCACCGAGGAACTTGCGCTCAAAGATAGGGACGCGGGCACCGCCCCAGTTGTCCACCGTGCTGAACATGCCCTCAAAGCTCAGGATCGTGTCGCCGGGGAGACTGAAGTATTGCTGGCCACCGACGTTGGCACCCAGAACCTGTGCATCGCCGCCCAGGCCGGAGATGAGCGCTCCCGCCTCAACCTTGTGGCCGCTGCGGGTGATGAAGACGCTGTCGCGGGTGTCATGCACCCAGTTCACATCAATCTTGCTTTGGATAAAGCTGCCGGCCTCCTGGAGGATGATCGGGGTGGCCGTGTTGTCGATATTGTCGATCGTCACCTGCTGCAGGGTGTAGGTGCCTTCAATGTAGGAGTGCTCGCCCGTGCGTTTGCGCAGACCTGCCGATGCACCAGCATTGGTCTGGTCGTAGCGGTTCGAGAGAAAGAACAGGTT
>JBDNIB010000101.1:0-5956 GCA_041688535.1 Prosthecobacter sp. | reverse complement strand
TTTGGCCGAACAAATGGACGAATGGAAGCGTGGCATCGGTGCGAATGAAGCCATCGCCTCGGCGGATCAATTCACGCAGCAGGCCTACGAGGTGCTCATGGCTGGCAGCGCGCAGCGTGCGCTGAATCTCGATGAAGAAACGCCTGCGATGCGTGATCGCTACGGTCGCGACAGTCTCGGCGAGAAGGCCCTGCTCGCACGACGCCTGGTCGAAGCTGGCTCCACCTTCGTCACCGTCAGCGGTGCGTGGGGTTACTTTGATCATCATGGCGACGAGGTGAAATGGGGCGGCATCAAAAAAGGCCTCACACCGCTGCTGCCAAGCGTGGACCGCACTCTGCACGCCATCGTCACCGATCTCGAAGACCGTGGACTGCTCGACAGCACGCTCATCCTCATGATGGGCGAGTTTGGTCGCAGTCCTGTGATCAACAAGAACGCCGGTCGCGATCACTGGAACCGCGTGATGTCCATGGTCATGGCAGGTGGTGGTTTGCGCCACGGCCAGGTCATTGGCAGCACGGACAAGCATGGCGGAGACATCGAGACCCGTCGTGTCGCGCCGGGCGATCTCGCGGCGACGGTTTACCATCATCTCGGCATCGAACAGAACACCAACTGGATCGACCCGCAGGGCCGCCCACGCCCCATCGTGGCCGATGGTGGCAAGGTGATCAGCGAACTGGTGGCGTAAAAGTCAGTGTGCAGCAATGTGCCTTCCACGCGGGCTCGTTCTTCACCCGCTTGGAGAAGTATAACGTGAGCACGCCTCTGCCTTTGAGCACGATGCTGCTTGGGTTGCTGCAGTCACTCCATCTCGCGTGTGTTCAGGCTGAGAATGAGTTTCACCCTCGCACCACACATCGAATCTCGCCCGGCCTGTCCCGCCGTCATCCCAGAGGATTCAACCGCAGTCGTCTCAGCGAGTACAATGGAGACTCTGACTCGCTGACCTTTCGTGCTCCAACGCGGCGCTTCGGGCCAAATTTGTCTCGGTTTTCTGTGAAGACGCTCTCCACGAATTCTTTGCTTCCCAGCACCAAGCCATCGCTGAAATACCTCACGCGCAATCGCACCATTTCACCGCTGCTCAGCTTGCCCTTCTCTTTGAGCACCTGCCGCGCCTCCTCGGCAGTCACGCCCTGGCGCACCACATTCTCATTTTGCGCATCCTTGATCTCCACTCCGCTCGAAAACAGCAGGCAACGATACGCCTCCGCGCCTCCCGCTTGCTCCCAGCCATCCACAGGCTTTGCAGTCACTTTGCTCAGCTCGCGCTGGGCTCGCCGACTGCCGCTCACAGCCTCGGCGTAGCCGCACCAGCGGTAGTCCTTCGGATCTTCCACCAGCCCGGCGCGAACGGGATTGAGATCTATGTAGGCCGCCATCGTGTGCAGTGGCTCGCCCTTGCCCTCGACCATCACGCTTTTGTAGCGGTCCATCCACAGCGTGCCTTTGCGGCCACGTCGCTTGTTGAACCAGCGACTGAAGCGCTCCTTCACCTCCTTCACGAAGATCGACAGGTCGCAGAAGCGTTTCTTGATCGCTTCCAGTCTCGCCAAAGCCAGCGTGTCCATGCCTAGCCGCCGCAGTTCCTCGATCTCCTGCTTCAAGAGACCCACGAATTCACGGCTGTAGAGCGTGCGTAGATGATCGAAGAGCTTGTTTTCGCCGCCTGGACCCGAGAAACGCTCCAGCCAAATCTCGCGCTTCGGCACCTCCACGAGGGCATGAAAGTGATTGCCTATGATGCAGTAAGTCACCAGCCGCACGCCGGAGAACTCCGCCAGCTTCCAGAGCAGTCGCCGCAGAGCCTCCTTTTCAACGTCATCAAAAAACACCTCCCCGCCGCAGGTGCGCGACATGACATGGTAGGTGTAGCTCTCCAGAGGCCCCTTTCCCAGAATCCGCCGTCGGCCACCGGACCAGGAACGCGCGGCAGGATAGGGGGCGGTTTTGGCATTGATGCCGCTGAGTTGCTCCTCCAGCGGAATCGTTTGGTCATCACAGGGTTTCGAGGTGTTCATGGCCGTCGAGAATGGTCAAAAGTGAGGGGGATGTCAAGCACTGAATGCCTGGCATCTTTTCTTCATCAAGGTCGATGCCCTTCAAGACCTGCAAACGCGATCCGCCATCCCCGAAGCTCTTCGAGATGCCGCGCATCCTCGCAGCCAACGGCGCGTCATCGCTCTTTGGGGGAGCGGCTTGGGGTGTTGGGAGCGGCGACGGTGTCATGCTCATGAACGGAACACCATCGCTGCCTCCAGTCGGCTCACGCGCCAGATGCCCAGCAGCGCTGCCAGCGAGCAGATGCCCAAAACCACGGCCAGCACGGCATAGGGAACAAACTCCGGCATGTAGAAGGGCGGCTGCTCATTTTTCATGGCTGCGAATGCAAAGCCCGCTGTGCCGAGCATGCCAATGCCATAACCGACGATGCCCACCGTGAAGGCCTGGGTGATGAGCATCAGGCACAGCATGCCAGTCGATGCTCCCATCGCTTTCAATGCGCCCAGATGCCGCATGTTCTCCAGCACGAACGAGTAAAACGTCTGGCAGCTCACGGCCATGCCCACCAGCAGGCCGATGATTACTGTGGTGCCAAAGGAAATAGGGATGCCGGTGTTCTTGATGTACCAGGTCACTGTCGAAACATTGAAATTGTCTGTCGGTTTGCCACCCATGTGATCCATAAACTCACTAGGCCCAGCTTCGCGATTCACAAACGCCTTCAAGCCCGTTTCACGATGAATGTCTGCCACCGCTTGCTCCAAACTCACGCCTTCACGCGGCGCACAGATCACCGCCTGAAGCAACTTGCGCTGGGAAGGCACGTATTGCAGTGCCCTCTCGTATGTCGTCCACACGTACGGGCCGCCGGTGAAGGAATTCACCGCGTCGGCGATCCCCACCACACGGGCTTCCTGGTCATTGATCTCGAACATATCGTTGAGCTTCACCTTCACGCCGCGCGTCGTCGCCAGCCGCTGTAACCCCAAATCATCAATAATGACCGAATGTGGCAGGCGCAGCTTCATGAGATCGCCTTGCAGCATCTTCGCGGGTGCGCCTGCCAGCGTATTGGAATCAATGCCGATGAGTTGGATGACTTTAAAATTTCCGTTTTCCAACCGCACGCGCTGGATGCCCGAAAAGATCGGTGCCGCCCAGGCCACACTGCTCACACTGCGCACGCGTGCCACATCGGTATCCAGCAGCGGATTCGTCTCATTCACCTGCTCCACCTTCTGCTCCACCACCCAAATCGGTGCTGGAACATTTTTTAACGTCGATTTCGTCCAGCTCATCAACCCGCAAAACACCGCCGTCTGCTGCGCCATCAAAAACGTCGCCACAGTCAGGCCAGCGACGAGCATCAAGTACTTCGCCGTGTCACCAAACAGCATTTTGAGAGCGAGGCGGAGCATGAGGGGAATACGAACGGAAGTGGAATCAGATGTGCGTATTTTCCATCAAGCGCCCACTCCAGCCGCGTTGACCTGTGCAACAGTCCAAGCGGCCTCATCTTCCGGCAACGTTGGGCCGGGGATGTTGCGGGGGTCGGCATTCCAGTAGCCACCCATGCGGTAGCAGCGATCCAGCAGCGGTTGCAGTTGCAGGATGTCGGCCCCTTTGTTCGATGGGCTGAGTGCTTCGATCACGGTGATGAGCTGCCCGTTTTTGTCGGTGATCTCTATCCAGCGTTCGGTTTCCTCATGCATGAACACAAACTGCGGCTGAGTGACCACCACACCACCTGCTACGGTGTCTTCCGGTTGCCATTGCGGCGGGATGCCCTGCTTCCATGACTCCACCACCGCCACATCCGCTCGGAGATCTGATTCTTTTCCTTCGGCATCATGCAGCGTGACCCGCCCCTCACTGCGCGCGTTCAGCTCGGGTGGTAAACGCTCGGCAATGGCATCCGCGATGTAAGTGATCAGCTACGTACGCACGTCTGACCAGTGCCGCTCCAAAAAAGGATTCATGCCGGGGAAGCGATTGTTCTTTGTCATGGCGGCATGTTAACCGGCTCCGCAAGGCTTGCAATCACGGCCAATGCAGCCGCCATGTGCGCCGGTGGGCAAGAAAAAGATGCCAGGCATGAGTGGCGCGAGTGGCTGCCACACGCCGCGTTTTATGCTGATAAGCCACGTAAACTGGCGCAATGGCGAGATGAATTGTTAGAAGCCATAGCCTCAGTGACCAACCTGCATCGACCCGAGAGAAGGGAACCTAGGGCTAAGAAACGACGGCCCAAAACACATCAACTACCGACGCTGCCACGGCATGAATTTAAACAAATCCCGCAACGCGAAAAATATCGAAAGGCCGCTTAATCAAGTGCCATTCGTGCCAGGCATCTTTTCCTTGGATTACCGTCGCGGTGAGCATCACTGGCTTCACGCCTGTGGTTTTCGCTTGGTCGATGATCGCAGTGATGTTGGCTTTGTAGGTGCCACGAGAGGCGACTTTATCATCATAGCTGCCGCTCTTGGCCATCGCCTCATCCAGAGCACCGAATGCTTGGTATCTTTGCGTTATGAAACATCTGCACTCAAAAGCTCCAAATCTGAACCGGAGAGCTATCTCGTGGTCTTTTTCCAGGCTCGTTTCGCAATAGCAATTCCAACTGCCGCGCCCATTCGCGTATCGAAAAGCGTGCCTGCCCCGTGGGATAAGCCTCCTGCACGGGGAGCACGATGGTGGTCTTGGCCTCTTCCTTGTCAGCAAATTCAAACACAGGTCTTTTGCTGCGGGGTTCGATGAGGCGGCCTTCGATGACCGTGGCGGCGCGGACGGGCTTCCACAGTAGGTCGCCCACGGCGGGAAAGGTGATCAAATCGATCGCCTCCCGAGCTAGGAAGCCGGTGAAGGCGGCCGGCTCCCACTCCAGGATGTGCAGGTCTAGTGTCAGGGCATCGCGGGAGGGTGCATCGACGATGGTGTAGCGGGGGTCTTTGGCGCCCTGGAAAGCTTTCATAAAACGCTTGTGGGCGTACTCGGCCAGCTCGATGAGCTTCTTTTCGCGCCGCTTGTCGCTGAATTCCGCCTTGGCTAGGCGGGTCTTCATCGGGCGGACGGCGTCGATACGCACGGGGCTGATGTAGAGCTTTTTCTTTGCCTCGACAGCGGCTTGGAGCTTCTTGTCAGCCGTCCACCAGTTCCCGAGGAAGGCCGAGCGTGAGCGGTCCTCCTTCAGTTGATGGCCATGGGTGAGAAACTCGGAGGGTTTCACGCTGACGGAGGCCACGATGCTCTTCGCAGTCTTGCAGGAACACAGGACCGATGCGGTAAACGCCAATATGAGGAGTTGGAGTTGGAGGTGGGGGCGGCGAGCGGGAATCGAGGTTGCGGCTGGCATCAGATGTGAGAAGGAAGGTGCGGTATTTATGCGTTGTTGGCTGCTGGTTATACCCCGGAGAGCGGCTTTACCCTCGAAAGACCAAAAAAGAAAAAAGGCCGAGTGCTTGAACGGCTTCAGCGCTTGCGGGTGGCAAGCTGATGGCGGCGAAGGAAGCGGAGACGGGGGGTGAGGGGGGGTGCATCGCCGGAATGATGTGAGTTAGAGGGCGGTTGAGGTTGGATGGTTATGTTGAGACCAGAAGTGATCCCAGCGTGAAGCTGTGAGGTAGAGCGCACGCAATGAGATGAGGGCATCGCTTGCGGCAATACTCCCGCGCATGCCGCTCTGACACATGCGTTGCTTGATGAGTGTCTTGCACGCGGCTTCAGTGACACCACTGCCGATGGGCAGCTTTTGCCCCTGCCAGCCTGCGTAATCCATGCACCCGATGTGGTTGGCAAAGTAGGTTTCTGCGCCCTTGAGTGTGGCTCGTGCGCTCTTGCTCAATGCGGCTCGTTTACTGGATGGTTCGCAACTGCCTGAACTTTGGCTGCTTTTGGTCATGGGCTGCAAGCGCCGACGTAGTTCTCCTAACACGCGCAGGGCTCC
>JBDNIB010000838.1:0-3493 GCA_041688535.1 Prosthecobacter sp. | reverse complement strand
TAAACCCCCGCGCCCGCAGCGCTGTGCTGCGTGTCGCCGAACGCCTGCCCGCATGAAACCACGCCAGCGCAACCGCTACCGCAACAGCCTCGGCCTGCCCGCGATCACCGCGATCGTGATCGTCGTCGCGTCGTTGGCGCTCGTGGGGCTGGGCATCGTGGTGAGCAAGAACCGCGTGCGCGCGCTCGGCGAGGAGCAGCGCAAGGTCGAGTCCGACATGCGTCTGCTACAGGCAGAGATTCTCGCTTTGAACAACAAGATCGAGACACAACTCACGCGGGACCGCGTGCAGCCGCGCCTCACGGCGGCCGGCACGCTGCTGCGGCCGATCACCAAGCACAGTCTGCTACAGCTCAAACCGCTGCCCGCACCCGCTGACGCCGCTGCGACCACTCCCGCGACCGATCCATCCATCGCTCAAACCATGCCCCGCCAACCGTGAGCCAGCCTATCCCGAACCAAGTCCAACTTCGCCGCGACCGCCCGGTATGCCATCGCATGCTCGTGCTGTTGTTTGTGTTGTTGGCGGGCTTCTCACTTGTGACGTGGCGGCTGGCTGTCCTCCAGGTTAAGCAATCGCCGCGCCTGACAGCGCTCGCTGCTAAAAAATACCAGCGCCATATCGTGCTGCCCGCGCATCGCGGTGCGATCAAGGATTTCAGCGGTGAATATCTCGCCCATGACGAGCACGTGAACGAGCTGTACACGGATCGCACCCACCTGCGCGAGGTCCTCACCATTCGGCATCATCTGGCCGCCGTGCGTGGGGTGCGGGCCATTGAGCTGCGCGAGCAGCTCGGCGAAGCCGAAACCATCGCCGCCTATCACGCGCATCTCGCCAAGACCCTGGCCGGCATTTTGTCGCAGCCTGAGCAGGAACTCCGCACCCAGCTTGCTTCCGACAAGCCGGAGATCGTCCTCGCGAAGCAAGTGGATGAGGAGACCGCGAAGCAGTGGGCCATTCTGTTCAAAGCTGAGCACGTCTTTGGCATTCATTTACGGCCGACAGTCGCACGCCGTTTCCCGGCGGCGGACCGGCTCTCGCTCGTGCTCGGTGACACGGACACCGGCAATCATGGCCGCTGGGGCGTCGAAAAACTCATGGATGCTGACCTCATCGGTACGCCGGGAGAGAAGTTTATCGAGCGTGACAAGTCCGGCCACGAGCTGCCCGCCTACCGGAGTGACTACGTCGAGCCGCAGCATGGCAGTGATGTGCATCTCACCATCGACATGCAGCTTCAGGACACGATTGAGGCCATCACCGAGCGTGCCTGGCAGGCAAACAAGGCGCGTCGCGTCGTCGTTGTCGTCACGGATCCTGTCACCGGCACCATTCTGGCCATGGCCGCTAGGCCGCATCGTGATTTGAACAATCCTGACGTCAGCACCTGGACCAATCACGTCATCGCAGATCCGTATGAGCCAGGATCGATCTTCAAAGTGGTCTCCCTGGCCGCCGCGCTGGACAACAAGAAGGTCACGCCGGGTGAGAAGATCGACTGCGGCAACATGCACTACTACGACTCCGTGCGGAACGTGAAACTCAGCGACGACGAGCCGCTCGGCATGCAGACCGTTAAGGGCGTGTTGGTGCATTCCAGCAACATCGGCATGTACAAAATTAGTAAGCGCGTCGGTCAGGACATGCTGCTCGACTACGCTTCGCGCTTTGGCTTTGGCAATGTCACCGGCATCGGCTTGGCTGGTGAAAAAGCCGGTTACTTGAACACCGGCACCTGGAGCAACACCACTTACTCGCGCATGCCGATCGGCTACGAAGTTTCCGTCACCCCGCTGCAAATGTGCATGGCCTACGGTGCCATCGCGAATGGGGGCGTGCTCATGAAGCCGCGCCTGATCGACCGCGTGGTCAAATCGAACGGTGAAACCGCGATCACCCCGCCCCAGCCCGTCTGGCAGGTCTGCACCGCGAAGACGGCGGCCTCGCTGCGTGATTTTCTCGAAGGCGTTGTGCTGGAAGGCACCGGCAGCCGCGCGGCCATGCCCGACGTGCGCGTCGCTGGCAAGACCGGCACCACTCGGCGTTACGATCCTGCTAAAAAACGCTACATCGACGGCTCTTACCTCACTTCCTTCGTCGGCTTTGCCCCCGTCGAAAAGCCGCAGATCGTCTGCCTCGTCATGCTTGATGATCCCAAGGCCGAGAGTCCTGCCATGGTGCGGGGCGGGCGTGTGGCCGCGCCGATCTTCGCGGAAGTCGTGCGCGAGACGCTGGACCATCTTGCCATCCGTCACGAGCGCCCAATCAAGGTCGCTGCCAAAGGAGGTGCCCAATGAAACTGCGCGATCTGATCACTTACCTCGACAAGCCGGTCGTCACCGGCAGTCTCGACACGGAAATCACCGGACTCACCTATGATTCACGCCAGGCCGGTCCCGGCATCGCTTTTGTCGCCCTACGCGGCGCGAGTGCCGACGGCCACGCTTTCATTCCGAAAGCCATTGAGCTCGGGGCGGCAGCGATCATCGCTGAGCAGGCACCGCAGGATGATGTGACCGTGCCGTGGGTGCATGTGCGTCATACCCGCATCGCCCTAGCCCAGGCAGCGGCGGCATTGCACGATCATCCAGCCAAGGCGCTCACCCTTGCCGGCATCACCGGCACCAATGGCAAGACCACCACGGCCTTCCTCCTGCATCATTTGTTCAACGCGGGGCAGATGCGCAGCGGTCTGCTGGGCACCGTGTTTTATGAACTGGGTGACGGCAAACACACGCCCGCCACGCACACCACGCCCGAATCACTCGAAATCCAGGGCCTGCTCGCGGCCATGCGTGACCATGGCTGCCGCGCCTGCACGATGGAGGTTTCCTCGCACGCGCTGGACCAGGATCGCGTGTTCGGCCTGCCCTTTGCCGTCGCGATTTTCACGAATCTGACTCAGGACCATCTCGATTATCACCGCACGATGGAAAAGTACTTCGAGGCCAAGGTGCGGCTGTTTGAAATCACCGCCGCCACGCCACGCTCGGCCCTCATCATCAATGGGGACGACTCCTGGGGCCGCAAGCTCGTGCAGCGCTTTGAACACACCGGCCGTGTCACGCGGTTTGGCTTTGGCGTTGGCTGTGAATTCCGCGCCACCAACGTGCGCTACGATCTGACCGGCACCACGTTTGAGCTGGAGGCGAAAGGCCGCAGTTTCCTCGTGCGCCTGCCGCTCATCGGTGATTTCAACGTGTACAATGCCCTCGGTGCCCTGGCCGCCGCGCACGCGGTTGGTTTGAACCTGCGGGAGAGCGTCAAGCATCTGCAAACCGCCCCGCAGGTGCCGGGCCGCATGGAGCGTGTTTCGGAGAACTCGCGCTTCCAGGTCTTCGTCGATTACGCACACACGCCCGACGGTCTCGAAAACGCGCTGCGCACCGCCCGTGCGCTACGCCCCAGCCGCATCATCACCGTGTTTGGCTGCGGCGGGGACCGTGACCGCACCAAACGGCCCAAAATGGCCGCCGCCGCCGAGGCCGG
>JBDNIB010000100.1:0-7795 GCA_041688535.1 Prosthecobacter sp. | reverse complement strand
GGCGGTGACGACATTACCGGCGACGATGGGGATGCCGGCACCGAGGCTTTCGCGCAATTTGGCAATGACCTGCATGACGCGGCTGGTGTGGCCGGTGGCGGCGTCAATGAAAATGGCATCCGCACCGGCGGCGAGCATGGCGAGGCCGCGCTCCACGCAGTCATCACCGACACCGACGGCGGCACCGACGCGGAGCTGACCGTTGGCGTCCTTGGCGGCGTTGGTGAACATCTGGCGCTTCACGATGTCCTGCTTGGTGATCAGGCCGGCGAGCTTGCCGCTGGCATCCACGAGCGGGAGTTTTTCAATGCGGTGCGTGTAGAGAATTTTGAGCGCGTCCTCGAGGCTGGTCTGCGGGGTGCCGGTGGAGAGCTTGTCACGCGGCGTCATGATGGCGGAAACGGGCGTGTTTTCGTCCTCAATGTACCACATGTCACGGCTGGTGACCATGCCGGTGAGCTTACCCTGCGCATCCACGACGGGGAAGCCGCTGACGCCTTTTTCGCGCATCAGGCGCTGCACTTCGCCAAGGCGGGTGTCGGGCGACACTATGTGCGGCTGCTGAATGACGGTGTTTTCGGAGCGTTTCACCCGCGCGACGTGCTCCGCCTGCTGATCGATGGGGCAATTTCGATGAATGACACCGAGGCCACCTTCACGCGCGAGGGCGATGGCGAGATCGGACTCCGTAACGGTGTCCATGGCCGAGGAAAGAATCGGCACATTGAGTCCGATGGCGGCCAGTTTGGTGGAGACATTGACCTCCCCAGGCAGCACCGCGCTGTGCGCAGGCAGAAGCAGGACGTCGTCGAAACTTAAAGCGAGAGGAGGCAGTTCACCCATACGCCATTCAAGCGGCGATCAGGCGACTGTCATGCGGAAATTTGACAGCCGCTGCAAATGCCAACCGCAGGCCAATCAGAAACCGGGGCGATAATTGCGCGCCTTGCCGGTGAAGGGATCGATCTGGATGGTATAGAAGTTTTTGGGGAGGTTTTCGAGCGTGATCGCCTGGCCGCTTTCCGAGGTAACAGTCAGAAAGCTCTCCGGCAGATTGTTGTAAGTGAGAGCGGCCAATCCACCGATGGCGGCACCGACGGTGCGGCAGGAGCCATCAGGCATAAAACGCAGTGCATTATAAGTGGCTCCAGACACGCCGGAATAACCAGTGCTTCCACCCTCTTTTGTATCCTCGAAATCCTGGCCACCGCTCATGAGAATGGGGGACAGGGTGATGTCCGGCACAATGATCACACTATCTGAAAGACGGATCAGGTTGTTCACCGGAACAAGCTACTCCGTGACCGCGCCAGCCGCGTCGAATTTCTGAGTAATCTTGAATGTCTGATAAGCCCGGTAATTATCCTCGGTGTCCAGCCCCTCAGGAAATTTGAAGAACCGCATTTCGACCGGAATATTCTGCGCGAAGGAGATTTGCTGAGCCTCGGAAATAGCACCCATGAGTCCATCCCCGGCGGTCGCCAGCCTGGAGGACTGCATGGTGCGCATGAGCGCAGGAGTGGTGAAGGCCAGCAGTACCACGATGATCGTGACCACGACCAGCATCTCGATCAAGGTAAAGGCGGCGGCGCGCAGCGACCGATGACGGGGGAGTGAGGTTGAATTCATGGCGCAAGAAGAATGCTGGTGGTTGGCACGCGGATCAAAGACTCCAACGCGACTGTTTCAGGGCAATGGTGGTGGTGAAAATACGGTAACTGAGGTTGTTGGAAACCAACAGAGCCTCCAATCCGCCCAATTGCTCCTCACTTTCCCCATTGAGGTCGGACTGAAACTCACTGGCGGAGGTGAATTTTCCGGCCAGTTCGCCAAGGACCGTATCCCGCATCTCCGAGTTTTCCTCACGAGCGAGAAACTCCCCGCTGGCCTGATCCAAGGCGACCATGGTGATCTTGAGCTGAGGCGGCAGCAAATGCTGGGTGCCCTGCGAGCCCGCGCCCCCGCCGGTGCCTCCCGGCTGAGTTTTCAACGTCGAGTCCCAGGCATAATTGGGCGCGATCGCATAGAGTGGCTGGCCTCCCGTAGTATTGACAGGCTTTTCGTTCTGGGGGGAAATAATGAGGACAAGGATGTTTTCCGCGACGGGGCGGGTGAAGGCACGCTTGGCCACGGTTTCGCCGGTGACGACAAGATTTTCAGAGCTGAGCACATCGTTGTTGAACCATTTTTTGCCATTGTTGATGCCCTTGGCGTTGTCCTCCAGCGGACGGTTGGGCTCGGCATAGATTTTGTTCATCTCTGCGGTGGGGCTGAACTCCATGAGGCGCATGCGGGAGCGCAGAGGCACCGTGTCCAAGGTGTCTAAAAACGCGGGCCGAAAGGCGGCGTCAGTGCCCCATTCCACAAAATAGCCACGCCCACACATGAGGTTGACCAAATTTTCCGTGCTGGCCTCGGTCATGGAGGTGGCGGTGCTGGGAACCAGTTTGGTCACACCCAGAGGCGCCTGGAAAAACACGGCATGGCCGGGGTAGTTGGTGCTGTTGCCGGACGCCTGAGTGAGCAACGAAACCGTGGGGCCGCAGACGAACTGCAGCTCCGACTGCCTGACATAATTTTTGGCTTTGGAGCGGGTCTGTCCGAGGGAGTCAGGGCTGAGTTCGTCGAACTCATTCATCCAGTACGTGTTCAGGGTGGCCTGACCGACGGTGCGGCCAAGCACATCGAATGCAGTGCGGGCCTCGCGAAACTGGGAGACACGGGAATTAGTGCGCACCCAGGTGCGTTGGACGATGCCGATGACCTGAGTGACCACAAGCATGAGGATGACGAGGAAGGTCATGGAGACCAGCAGCTCGATCAGCGTGAAAGCGGTCACGGTCCGAGTGTTGCGCGGAAGTGGCAGGCGTGAATTAAAAGGCAGACACATGGCGGTCAGGGGGTGGAGGAACGTGACTTGGCCACCAGATGGTGGTAGCTGGAATAGGTGAAATTTTTCTGGCCCGGATCAAAACTGAAGGTAGCATTGCCAGTGGTGGCGACATTGATGAGAACCCGCCGCAGAAACTTCTGCGCGGTGGAGCTGACCGGCAGGGTGGTCGGCTGGGAGAAATCCATCTTCGCCACCAGCGTAAGGCGCTCCGAATCGGCGGTCACTTCAACACCTTGATCATCAAAATAACGACGCACATCGGTGCTGGTGGGCAGAGTTTCCCATGAGGCGTTGTCGAGATCCCGGATGATCTGCTCCAGGACATTGCTGTGCAGAGTCAATTGGGAGGTTTTACGGGAAATTTCCAAGCCTTGGGGCAGTAGCCCGAGGAAGGTGATGATGGCCAGCGCGGCGATGGCCACGGCGAGCGTGACTTCCACCAAGGAGAAGCCAGCGGCGGATGCAGGGTGGCGGGGTTTCATGGCAGGGAGGGTCGGCGACATGCGAGGTCGGAGTTACGGGCTGAAGCGTTTGGTTTCAAGCGCACGGAACCGGTAGAACGACTCCAGCGGGATCTGCGACAGCGGACTGCTCGACTGGGCATAGTCCGGGATGGTGGTGGAATTGTTGGGGTCAATGTAGCGCTCAATGAGGGTGGAGCCGCGATACTCGCTGAGCACGGCGTCCTTGAGCGGATCGAAGGTCGTGGGCGCGGTGGAGCGGGCCTTGCGCAGCACCTGGGCGCGCACATGCACGCGGAAGGTGTTGCTGCGAGTGGTGAGGCGGCTGTAAAGATTTGAGTAGGGGCGCTCGCGCACGTTGTCACCTGTGATGCGGTGCTTCTCCCAGAAGCTGTCCATCTGGGTCTTGCGGATGGCGGCGCTGCCCATGGGTTTGGTCGGATTGACGGTGAGCGTGCCCATCTGGGTTTCAGGAATCAGATAAAGCTCACAAATCTGGCTGGCGGTGCGGAACAGGCCACGGGCACTGGTGTTGACCCCGCTGTTGTTTTCGAATCTTTCGTCAAACTGCCGGAGTGTCTCCGACACATCAATGGGTCGGTGCCAGTACATGGCGTCCGTTCTCTCATCCCAGAAATTGTCCCAGACCGAGCCGTCGCTGGAACGCTTGAAAGCCTTGGCCTTGGTAACGTGCTCGATCGGCACGGCGGTGATGAACTCCCCCTTCATCACGGCATGCATGCCGGTGGCCCGGGTGATGTGGGTAAAGGGCATGATCTGGTAGTTCATGTTCACCCGACCGGCGACGGAGAGCGGCTCGCTGATGGCATAAGGCTCAACGACCGGCATGAAGAACATGTCCAGCAGGAGGTGGTCCTTGGGATTGTACTCGCCCGGGTGCTTGGCCTTGCTGTTGGACTGGCCGGGATATTTGGAGTGGGGCCGAAACAAGAGGGTCTGCCAGGGCTTGTAGGCGGTGGTGGCGGGTGAGTTGGCACCGAAATTCATGCCGCCGGCCCAGACTTGTGTGGGTAGGGAGCCAAACATCACCGGAGAGCTGAGCATGCGGTTCGGCGTCATGTAAATGCCGCTGCGCCAGTCGTCCGCATTCTCCCAGGACTCATAAAAGTAGCTGGAACGGTAGTATTTGCGATTGTTGTAGCGGGTATCGTAACCGGCATAGTAATTGCCCTCGTCCGCCCGGTTGATGTAGGGACCCTCACGGGCGCTGGAGAGGCCGGTGTCGAAATCGCCGAAACTTTGCGCGGCCCTGGCCCAGATGGGGTCGCCGGGCAAGTCGGGCTGCCTGGAGTTATAGCTGCCGCTGGTGGGCAGGATCAACGTATTTTGTGCATTCACATTGTAGAGCGCACCAGCCACCAACTGGAGGGCGGTGTCCGAAGTGGGAGTGTTCAAGACATCCGTGGTTTTCGTGGCCAGCCTGGCACCCGGCACGGTGTGGCCGTAGAAATTGGTGAAGCTGTGCAACTGGCGCAGGTTGGCGGGGTTGCCGGACTTCCAAGTGGGATGCGGCTCCCAGTAGGAGGTCGGCGCGGACTGCATGGCCGAGATGATGCGGTAGTCTCCCATGGTGGGCACAAAGGTGCGGGTCACATCACTGACGCCGTCCGGAATGATGCCGAAGCCGTCCGCACTAGCACCCGCAGGCGAAGAGAGCGCGCCACTGGCGGTGTCCAGCCGGCCTCTCAGCGCCTGGCTGACACGGGAGGTCACCTCATCCGCCGGAATCCCCGTTGGGTTCACCAACCATAAGCCGCCATCAGGAAACTGCGGATTGACGCGGCCAGTCATCTGGCCCAGGCAGCCACGATTATTGTACACCCAGTAGTGCGGCCCCTGGCGCGAGCGGATGTATCTCTTCCGGCCGAACGAGTCCACCCTGACGTTCAGGTAGGGGTACTGCCCGCTGCCGGGGTTGTCTTGCGCTCCCACTAGGCCTGGGGTGGGCAGATTGACGTTGGTGGCGTCCGACAAACGGATGTTAAAAACCTGGGTAGGAGTGTTCCGCACGTTTTCCCAGTAGTGCGTGTCGTAGAGACTGATCTTCATGGGACCCGAGGGAAAGGTTACCACCATGGCACTTGCACGGTTCACGGTGAAGAACTTGCTGGTGAGGGCGAAGGTGGTCAGCCCATTGTGGCCGGAGGGGTTTGTGTCGTCATACAAAGGGTCGGAGCCGAGCAGACCGCCACCGCTGCGGGCATGCCTGCCACCGGCAAAAGACGTCGGCCCCGCGTGGCCCCCCACTGAGTGGACATCGTTCCGCTCAAAGATATTGCCGTCCGATTTGATGACGACATCCCCCGAAGTTTCGAAAATGCGCACCCCGCCCACCTTGATCTCAGAGACGTACGACCCTTCCAGCACCAAGGTCCACTCCGGGAAAAACTTGGTCCAGCCCAGGCTCGGGCAGAAGGCCTCCAGCAAAAAGATGGCTTGGACACGTTTTTGAGTCTCCGTGAGCTCGGTGTTGGCATCCAGGGTCATGTTCCAGTTGGCCGGGTCGTAGCCGGGATGCCTGGAAGGGTGCGAAGGGCCTGGAGTCGGCTGAGTGCCATAGAGCAGTGGAGTGCCACCGAGTGTAGCGCCTAAAAGCGGCGGAAAATTGGAGTACCAAACGGCACTGCTATTGGGCGGTGTCGGCGGCGGTGTCATCCCTGGATAGGAGGTGGCCCAGTTCGATTCCTGTCCCTGGGCGGGCGCGTTCTCGTAAATATCAAATGAGGGATCCACCCGTATGGCGGTGCCACCGCCGCTGGACTTACCGGTGTGGACCAGTCTGTATCCGTCATTCATCCCATCGGCCGTGCAAATGAACTGGAGTCCGATCTCCGAGAGGGTGAAGGTGCGGCCAAATCCGCGGAAGTCTTTGCCATCCTTGTTCCAGATGGCCGGGGTGACCTGGCCATGCCCCGGCATGACCCCGGACCGGGAGCTGATGTCCCTGTTGGTGTCCGTGTTCTTCATGGAGCGGGCCGGCGGGGTGAGGCGCTGCTCGGTGTAGGTTAATGCCTTGTTGCGCTCAGTGTCGCGGATGGTATAACGCTGTGAGCCGCCATAGGCGCCCCCATTGGCGGGGTTGAAGCCAGCTCGGCCGTCGTTGGCACGGGCGAGGACGCCGTCATACAGATTGGTGCAGCGGACATAGTCAAAGAACTGGACGGCCAACTGGTTGACGTTGTCACTGCCATACTTGGTGCTGAAATTGGCGGAAGAACCGCCGGCCGAGTCCAGCCGCGGCCAAGTGAGGCCGGACATCTGGGTGGTGAGATATTCCAGGAGCATGCTGTTGCGGGCGAGTCCCTCCGAAGTGTTCAGGCGCAGGCCTGGAGCGCCGCCAGTCCCCCGGCCCGTGACATCATGGGTGGGATGATGCGGCTGGGAACGGCGGAAGATGTAGCTTTTGGCCACCGAGGTGCCAGTGCTGGTGGAACCGCGCATGGAGGAGCACAGGGCGATGATGTTGTCGAAGGTGGTGCGCCGGGCATTGCTGGCGCTGTCGTCCTCATCCACCGGCCAAATGGAGACGCGCGGCAGGCCGTAAATGCTGAACTCCGGCGCCC
The DNA here is from genome assembly GCA_041688535.1 of Prosthecobacter sp. Taxonomy (GTDB): domain Bacteria; phylum Verrucomicrobiota; class Verrucomicrobiia; order Verrucomicrobiales; family Verrucomicrobiaceae; genus Prosthecobacter. Next base: position 857 of record JBDNIB010000100.1, on the reverse strand, counting down.
GGCTGTGCGCGGTGAGGAAGAAACGGGAGCGCTCCAAGGTCTGCCGACTGAATAATTCACGATCACCCGCCCCAGGCATCTGATATCTGGCAGGCTGGCGGCCCTTTTGGGTGTCAAAAGCACGGTCCTTGAAGATCATCTCATCCACACTGGCATACAGCCGCTCGGAACGGGCATCACTCACGTCAATCAGGTCAGAGACCTTGTTTTCACTATTGGCGGAGGAAAAATCATCCAGCACAAAAGGCAGGGTGCCGGCAAGGGAGCCACCACCGGCGAGCTTGGGGGCCATGTCATAAATGTATTCCTTGATCGCAATGATGTTGCTCTCGGTCATCCCCGAAGCCGGTTTGAGCGGATCTAGGCGCAGGTTCGGGGCCAGTACAGCGCTGAGCGCGACGGTGGCAGGATGTCCGGGATAACGCTGGTACTCACCGCTGGCGGCAGGGAAGTGCGCCCAACGCCGGTCACGCTCATGAAAGTAGAAGGGCGTGCCCATGAAGGTGGGCTCGGAGGCGGTGTTGATGTTGATTTTGCAGGACTCATCGTCCGTCCAGAAGGCGATGCGGCCAACGATGGGATTGTTCACCGAGGGCGCGACCCCACCGACCCCTTGGAAGTTTTTCGAGGCATCCAATGTGCCAGTGGAGCCGTCCTGTAGGACATACATCCACTCCACCGGCATGGGGAGGCGTAATCTGGCAGGGTTTCCCGCAGCGTCATTGGGCAGCACCACGTCCTGGGCATAGCTGATGCCCTTCTTGGTAGCTATTCGGTACTCAAACCCTTCCACCTGATCACCCGTGGAGCTTTGACTGCCCTGATAGTTCCAGAACGCGCGCGGATCGATCACGGGG
>JBDNIB010000837.1:0-6108 GCA_041688535.1 Prosthecobacter sp. | reverse complement strand
CATAATGACGGCATGCCGATGGGGATTCGAGGAGGGCGCAGTCGTGGTGCGGAGCAAACTGGGCCAAGGCTTTAACAGTCCTTTTGGGTGCGGAGAGACCATTTTGGGGCTTCCTCTACCCACCCAAGACAGCGAAGCGCCATTTAAAGGCTGTTTTGGAAGTTGATGACGAACCTCCTCAGATAGAATGAAACTAAAGGTTCTTCGAGTTTTTCGTGTGATGAATTGTGGCCCCAGCATTGGCGCAACCCCGCTGTTGTATAGAGGTTCGCGCCTCGCGAACCTCTTAATGCCTGTCTTTCAGATGCAGAGCGCAGTGCAAGGGCGAACCGGAATAAGTGCCCCAGGTCGAGCGCAGCGAGTTATGCCGGATTCGCCCTTGCACGAAGCGGCGCATCTGCTCCCCTGGCGAAGCCCCAGTGAACGCACGAAATCCCACAGAAAAGTCTTAATGGCCAAACTAAAGCATGTGGCAAACCCAACCCGGCTTCATCGTGTCGAATCGAGGGTTGCAAGTCATAATAAAAGCCCGTCATGACCCTCTCTCCGCCGCACTTCCTCTTTGCGCTTTTTGCGATCCTTTGCGGCCCTTCCCTCATGGCCCAAGACATCGTCATCTACGGCGGAACGCCCGGTGGCATTGCCTCCGCCATCGCGGCGGCGCGGATGGGCAGCGAGGTGACGCTCGTTGAGTATCACGATCACATCGGCGGCATGACGACGAGTGGCCTGGGCAAGAGCGACATCGAGAACCGGGAGAAGATCGGCGGCATCTTCAAGGAGTTCATCGCGGGCGTGCAGCAGTACTACGTGACGACTTACGGCGCTGCTTCCGAAGACACCAAACTCTGCCACGATGGCTACTACGCCGAGCCGCAAGTCGCGGAGAAGGTGCTGGAGACACTGTTGGGAAATGAGAAGCGCATCACTGTGCACAAAGGCTGGCGGCTGAAGTCCGCACACGTGCGACAGGGCAAACTCGACGCCATCACGATCCTGAAACACCATGGCGGCGCAGAACAGGTGCTGGCGGCAAAAGTCTTCATCGACGCCACCTATGAGGGCGATCTCTATGCGGCGGCAGGCGCGAAGTTCCGGCTCGGGCGCGAGTCACGAGCCGAGTTCGACGAACCGCACGCGGGTGTCGTTTATTTCGACTATCAGGCGCACGAATTTCTCCCCGGCACCACGGGCAGAGCGGATGCCGACCTGCCCGCCTACACCTACCGGCTGTGCTTGACCAAGGATCCCGCCAACTCGCATCGGCTCACCTCCCCGCCGCCGGATTACGACCGTGCGAACTACCTCGGCTACTTCGACGATTTGAAGGCAGGCCGGCTCGCCGGGCCGAAGACCTTCAAGCCGGGTCGTGGCTACAACCCCGCGCACTTCGACACGCTCGTGCGCGCCCTGTCCGTCACCGACATCCCGAACAACAAGACGGACGTGAACATCAATCCGCGTCCGCTCGGCTTTCCGTTCCCCGAAGAAAACCGCGGCTACATCGAAGGCGACGATGCCACGCGCCAGCGCATCGCCACACGGCATCGCAATCTCACGCTCGGACTGATCTGGTTTCTCCAAAACGATCCCGAGATTCCCCAAGCGCATCGCAAGCTCGCCAACGAGCTGCAATTTCCCAAAGATGAGTTCACCGACAACGATCACTTCCCCTGGCAGCTCTACGTGCGCGAAGGCCGCCGCCTCATCGGCGAATATACTCTCACCGAACACGACATCACCGGCAAAGGCCAGAAGCCGAAGCATCACGCCGACAGCATCGCCGTGGGCGAGTTCCCCATCGACAGCTTTCCCGCGCGCAAGCGCCAGCCTGGCGACACGATCGTGCTCGAAGGCTACCTCGGCATGCTCGACTACATCACGCGGCCTTACGAGATCCCGTATCGCATCATGATTCCCGAAAAGATCGACGGTTTGATCGTTCCCGTCGCCGCCAGCACCACGCACGTCGCCTTTTCCAGCATCCGCATGGAGCCGACTTGGATGGCGCTCGGCCAAGCGGCTGGTGTCGCTGCACACTTGGCGATTCAAAGCGAAGTCGAGCCACGCAAGGTGCCGATGGAGGAGCTTCAAACGCTGCTCACGAGCCAAGGCCAAGTGATACGCCACAAATAGAAGACAATCAGACAACTTCGCGAATCGATACATCAATCCTGACGTGGACCACCGAGAGATCGAAAGGAAGCTGGCGAACAAGGCGGCTCTCAACATGCGGAAGGACGCCAAAAGAATGAAGGGCTGCCACTCCGCACATCCCGTTTCTGATGTGTGCGCGAATGCTCCGCCACTCACAGCGTCTCGCCAACCATGAAAACGGGAAGCTGGCGAACTCGGCGATGGGAGCCAAAGCCACTCGCCACGACCTCGGCGAGACCGTCTGCCAATTGACGCCCATACAGTGCCGCGTCGGCGCGGTAGCAGGCGATACGCGGTGTGGCGAAGTCGAGCATGGGGTCGTCTGAGCGGGCGATCAGGGCGATCTCCTTCGCGACTCGGCGGCCTGTTTTCAGCAAGTGGGTCAGGGTCACGAGTGCGAAGGAGGGACGTGCGACGAGGATGGCGTCGGGCGGGTTTGAGCGTACCAGCAGCGCGTCTAGCGAGCGGATCACTCCGGTGACGGATTCTTCATGGCGGAGGATGCTGGACCTGACGGTGCCGCCGAATGCGACGACTGCCGACTGGAAGTCCGTCTCACTTTCAATGTCGCCGGGTTGAGCGCTTTTCGGAGTCAGCAGGACGATGTCCTTGCGTCCGGCACGGGCCAGCACTCCGACCGCGTGCCGACAGGCTGCGGCATGGTCGATGTCCACGGAGGGCAGCAGGGTAGCAGGCTCGCAGGAGCCAGACACCACGCAAGGAATGCGATGACGAACGAACCAACTCTGGGTGCGCGGCGGAGCGTGAACGAGTAGCCAGGCACCGGCTTGATGGAGAGATGTCAGCTTCTTCAAAGCCTGGTCAGGCCGCCCGCTGAAGCATGAGGGGCTGACGTGCGTTTCGATCCGCAGCCCGAGTTTGTCGAGGCGGCCCCGCATTGCCTCAAAGATGCCGGTTTGAAAAGGCAGCCTCGCGAGGCCGGGATCGAGCAGGAGCATGCCTATCGTGCGCTGGACCGGAGTTGCGGGCGCATCGGTCGATGGATGGGCGATGATGCGCCGCCGCTTGCCGTGAACCAATTCCACGAGGCCGTCTTTTTCGATCTGCTCCAGCGCCAATCGCAAGGTTGGGCGGCTCACGCCAACCTGCTCACAAAGCTCGCGCTCGCCCGGAAGGCTGTCGCTCCAGACTCGATCCGCCAGCGCCTGTCGCAGCCAACGGACCGCTTGCACGGTAAGGGATGAGGCGGGACTGAGGGCGGCGGGTGACGGCGATGAATCTGAGTTTGCCATGAGGTAAGATCGTTTTACCACAGCATGGTTCTTTCGCCGACCGCTTTTGAACCGCATATGTGTGCCATGCCCGCATCTCTTGAACCGGAATCGCCGCCGTTGTCCTTGTTCGACTCGTTTCGGCTCGATCAGCGCGTCTCTCTGGTCACAGGAGGCACGCGCAATCTGGGGTGGAACATGGCGCTGGCATTAGCGGAAGCGGGTAGTGCGGTGATCGTGACCTCACGCGATCTCGACACGGCAACGTCAGCGGCGGATGTCATCCGCGAGCGCTGCGGAGTCGAGACTCTCGGGCTTGAACTTGAGGTATCGTGCTTCGATTCGGTGGCGGCGATGAGCGCTGCGGCTGTCGCGTGGAAGGGCGGCGTTGACGTGCTGGTCAACAATGCGCCCGGTCATCTCGGCGGTACTCCGACGGATCTCTTTGAGCGCTCGCCAGCCTCCATCACGGAGATGGTTCAGGGCAATGTTTGCGGCACGCTATGGTGCTGCCGAGAGCTGGGCCGACACATGCGTGATCGTGGCCGGGGCAGCATCATCAACATTGCTTCCATCGCAGGCATGCTCGGGCGGGATCGTCGCATCTATGCCGACCATGCCCTGTCGGAGCAGCCGGTGGACTATGCGGCATCAAAGGCGGGTCTGATCGGCCTGACGCGGGATCTTGCCGCCAAGCTCGGACCACATGGCGTCCGGGTGAATGCGATCTCACCGGGTGGCTTCGACAATGGCAGGATTGATCGCGGCTTCGTCTCTGCTTACGGCGCGAAAACGGCGCTCGGCCGCATGGGCCGGATGGACTCGGACCTGAAAGGGGCGGTGGTCTTTCTCGCGTCTGCGGCCTCTGCTTACATCACGGGCCAGAACCTCGTGGTCGATGGCGGCTTCTCCATTTTTCATTGAGATCATGAAGACGAACTCATGTAGCAAAGTGCTTGTGGTGGGCCTCGGCTCCATCGGGCAACGGCACGCCCGGCTCTGTCGCGAGCGGCGCGAACTGAGTGTCGAAATCTGTGACAACCGGGCGGAGAGCCTGGAGACGGCACGGCGGAATCTCGGTGATGTCGTTTGCTGGTCGGATTTGCACGAAGCCCTCGCCCAGGCACCCGACATCGTGATCGTGGCGACCCCTCACGACCAGCATGAACGGGTCGCTGTGCAAGCCCTCGAAGCAGGGGCGCATGTGTTGTGCGAGAAGCCGATGGCGCACGGAATCGATTCGGCCAGAAGGATGTACGAAGCACACGGCTTGGGATCGCGGATCCTCCGCATTGCGTTCATGTTGCGTTTTCACCCCGGAGTTCGCCGCCTGCGCGACTGGCTCCGGGAAGGCGCGCTGGGCACTCCCGCTTTCGCCCGCTACGCGGTGGGAAGCTACATCACGCTGGAAAACTCCATCTCACGGTACCAGCAGAAAACTTTCGGCGCTGCGGTGATGGACTATGCCCACGGCATCGATCTCATCGGTTGGCTGATTGAACAGCCGCCGTGTGGAGCTTATGCTCGCGGCGTTCAAGCGGGCAACGTCGAGTTTACCTCCTCCCCCAATGTGCTGTCAGTCATTCTCGAATACGAAGGCGCTTTTCAAAGCGAGCTGCACATCGATTACCTGACAAAACCACAAGCCAACACTTTAGAGATCATTGGAGACGCGGCCGCCGCCTCACTCGACTTCGGTTCCGGTTCATTGATCCTTCGGCGTCGGAACGCCAACGATCTCCTGGAAGAAACCGTTAGCCCCGAACGGGACGACATCTACCGGACCCAACTCGCGGGTTTTCTTGATGCCGTTGACGGTCGGCCCGACGAACTGGCGACCCCGTTGGAAGGACTCCAATCCGTCGCCTGCGCCGACGTCATCATTCGTTCTCTGACATCCGGTCAACGCGAGCCTGTCACGAATTTCAAACCATAACCACAATACAATATGAAGTGTCCCTATCTATACATCCCGATTCTCGCGGGCTTGTGCGCTTGTTTTTTCGCCAGTCCAGCTCACGGCGCGGAGACCGATTCCCTGCGGGCCGATTTGCTAAGCGGTGAGCGCGATGTGGTCTTGAAGGCGCTGGAGACGGTTTATCAAAAGCGGATCGAAGCGCTCTACGAAGAGGTCTCCACCGCATTTTCCAAGAGCAAGGACCCGGTTATCCGCAACGCCGCCATCTTCAAAATGTCGGAACGCCAGTCTCCTGCGCTGCCGAAGATGATTCGGGAGGCGCTCGACGATCCCAAGTCGAATGGCATTGCATCCCGGCATCTGGGTTCGCGCGAAATCGCGACTCGGCTGGTCGAGAAAGCCGGCGACGACGAGTTGATCTTTCGCATCATTCAACGCGGTTTGGACGACCCCGAAATCTATTACCGCAAACAAGTGGTCTGGGTCCTGGCGTCTTCTCCGTCGATACAACTCAAGTTCGCGGACCGCCTCACCGCCATCGCTCACGATCCCAGCAACGTCATCCGGTTCACCTTTTTCGGCAGACTGAAGTTCGACGAAGCCAGTGCAAAGCTGACCCTGCCTTTGGTGAAGGCCGCCATTCTCGGGGCCGAACCCGGTGATCGGATCGCGGCGGCATTTGCCCTGCGGGAGTATCCGAATTGGGCCAAGAAAAATCCGGCCGTAACCGCCGAACTGGTGAATCATCTCGTCAAGGATCTTGCAAATCCAGACACGGCGACAGCGGGAGGCGCTGCGGCT
>JBDNIB010000836.1:0-4084 GCA_041688535.1 Prosthecobacter sp. | reverse complement strand
CTGACGGTGGTGCTGCCGACGCCCTCAACGATCAGTTGCTTGTCGACGCCCGACACGTTGCCACTGATGGTCAGGAGGTTATCACTGTTATTAGTCCAAGTATGCGTGTCAGCGGTGCCCAGAACTACTTCGCTGGCGATCGTATTTGCGCCGGATCCGACATCAACCGTGATGCCGGCGGCACCGTCGAGCGTCAGGGTGTAGCCGGAGACGATGGAGCCCGCCGTGTTAGCCGTGCCGGTGCCCGTGAACGTCAGGCTGTTGATCTCGTAGTCTTTTTCGAGCACCGTCGTAGCGTAGAAGTTCGTCGGAGTATTCGCGGTGATGAACACATTCGTGCCAAGGCCGGGGCCCACCCCGGCGGTGGTGCCGTCGGCGGTGGTCCGCCAGTTGGTGTCGTGTTCCGTGCCGTCACCCCAGACGTTGGTGCCGTGGGTGCCGCTCCAGTAGGCAGCGGTGGGGACGACTGCGCAAATGAAGTTGCTGCTGAAGTTGGAATACATGCCCAGCGCCAGGTCATTGACCGTGGTGTTAGTTAGGGTAACGACGCCGGCACCGGACGCCGCCACAGAGCCACCGACGCGTGAGTCCGTCGCCGTGATGGCGCCGGCGCCAGTGGCGACGCTGCCGCCGACCATGACGCCTGTCAGCGTCACGACACCCGCACCCGTGGGGCTGATGTCGCCTCCGACCATGCTGCCGGCACCCACCGTGATGGCGCCGGCAACGGTGCTGATGTTGCCGCCTATTTTTACATTAGTTGCGAGTGTGACAATGCCGGCGCCAGTGCTGATGACGCTGCCGCAAGTCGAACTGCTGTCACCAATGGTGATGCCGCCCGCTATGGTCCTGATATCACCATCAATCGTGACGTTCGTCGTCAGTGTGACCACGCCGGCTTCCGTCGTAATCCCACCGCCGAAAGTCCGACTCCCATCTCCGACGTTGACGGCTCCCGCTACGGTGCTGATAGCACCATCCACGACGACATTTGCCCCCAGTGTGACCACCCCGGCTTGGGTCGTAATCCCACCGCCAACAGAACCCGCACCACCGACGGTGACGGCTCCGGCATCAGTGATAATGTAGCCACCCACGCTGCTATTAGCCGCCAGGGTAACGACGCCGGTGACGTTGGGCGTTGCGGTGGAGCTGGCCGTTGTAAGGTTACCGCTCAGCGTGCTGCCAATACCTATGTTAACGGCAGCGATGGAGGTCGCGTTCGCTTTCACGATGGAGTCGGCCCCTACCGTGAGCGCCCCGATCGTTACCAGATTCAGGTCGGAGGTAAGTCCACTTGCGTTGATTGAATTACCCACGCCCGTGGTGAATGCGCCGGTGAAAGTGAGGGTGGCCGGTTTGGTGCCTTCAATGCTGATGGTGTCGCCTGCTCCGAGCGTTAACACCCCGCCAGAATAGACACCCGGGCTGACGACGGTGACCCCTGGAGGAAGGGTGGTGGAGGTGTCTGACAGAATATAGTCAGCGGCATTGGAGCGAGCAGAGATCGCAATAAAGATACTTATAACGATGGCTGGTCGCAATTTTAAGAATGCATACATAATGGCGAGGTGTTCTGTGTTTAGCGGATCTTCAAATATAAAGGCATATTTCAATAATTCAAATAAAATTTGCTGTTTATTATGGTTTTTAATAATTCTACCCTGAAATTAAGATAAAGCGTAAGTTTCAAAGTCAGTGCCCCTAATCCACCACAAAACGTGGCATTTTCCCTCTGCGAGTTAGATGCCTGCCAGAATCCCCCAGGACGCCATGATTCGGGCTCGGGCGCACTGATTGATGGAATCGGCGGGAAATCACCCAACCTGACAACGACTGGTGATCTGCGCTTCCCAAGCGAACCAACCCGAGCGTTTCCAGTCTCATTTTTGCACCTGGGCAAAAAAATCATGCGCGGGCCGTTGCCGGGCTTTAGGGATGCCGATGAAGTTGGAACAAGGCCAGATTTGGAAGCAGGGGGAGGATTACCTCCGTATCGTCGAATGGGCGCGCCTGTCCATCGAGTACAAGGTGATGAAAGATCCCATCTCCAAGCAGGGCACGCTCTACCGGGTCTCCAAAAAGGAATTCTGCCGCCTGCTCAAAGGCGCGGTCTTGGTGAAGCCGGAAGATCTGTCAGCGGCAGAACCCGCTACCGAGCCTGAGGCTCCAGCATCAGCGTGAACTCGTGCCGGTTGTAGGTCAGGTGTGTTTGTGCAAACAGACGCAGCCCGGCCCCCTTGGACATCGACACGATCAGTCGAAACAATTCATTGGCTTCCTCCACCGAATCGATCCGTGGCACTTTGAGCGTGAAAACGACAAGTCCATCCGGCTTGAGAAACCGTGACAACCGGATCACCTGCCCGATGGATTCCTCCGGCGGTCCGTTCATATCACACAGCAGTGCGTCATAGCTCGTGCCTGCTTTCGGTTCAAAGGCCGCCACGTCTTCGAGGAAAAATTTCAATCCTGGCCGGCCATTGAGGCGTTTGTCCAGCGCTGCACGATCAATCGCCGTCACGCGTTGATTCCGGGCCAGCAGTTCGGAGGTCATGCCGCCCGGGCAGGCACCCAGTTCGAGCCAGTGACTCCCCTCTTTCAGCACCGGCCGGTACAGCAGCAGGTAATGCAGTGCCTCCGCGATCTTGGCTCCGGCACGGCTGATCGTGTCCGGCGCGTCCTGATCAATGTACTTGCTGCCACCGGCATACAGGCCGTTCGAGGCACGCGGACTCTGCATGCCGCAAAACAGCCCCTCTTTGCCGACCAGACAAAACAGCGTCTCCGCCGTTGGGTCCTGCTCCTCCACAGTTCCGGCAGGTAGTTTCGGGAACAATTGCAGCACGCGCCCGCGTAAGTTCGAGGCGAGTCCTTTGTAATACTTGTCCGGCGCGGTGGGATTGAGCTGACCGATGAAAATGCCCTGCGGCTGCCGCCCGCCGAATTTCTTGAGCAGCGTCTGCGCCGCTTTTTCGATGAAGCCGTCCATCTTCTGCGGATTGCAGGGCCAAGTGTGGTCCATCGGCAAATTCCAGCGCACAAACTTCGCCGCCGCCGACTGCTGCACCGCTGCTGGCTTGGTGGTCTTGATCAAATAATAGTCCTGGCCCAGCCGCGTGCAGGCTCCTGCCCCGCAGCGCCGCAGCACCTCGTCCGCGATCCCCGCAAAAATCTCTGGGATGCGCACCAGCCACGGTCGAGTCTGTGGCGTGGCGTCGTTCTGGCTCTCTTGATTCATGCCGCTTGCTCTCGTCGCAGCAGACGGTGGCTTCAAGCAGGTCGATGCCTGAGGACGAAATACTTGGCGAAACGCATTCTGCTTCTACCCTGGGCGCTCGTGAAACCACCTCTCCGCCGCGCCCTTCGTCTGCTGCTCCGCATTGCCCTCGCCGGCTTACTGTTCATTCTGCTGCTGACGGCCTCCGTCTGGTGGTATCTGACTCCCGATGCCACGGTACAGCACGGCATCGTGTACACGCAGCGCCACGGTCATGATCTCACGCTGGATGTGGTCCGTCCGGCACGGGCGAATGGCAGCGCGGTACTGGCAATGATCAGCGGCTCGTGGAAATCAGACCCCGGCAAGTTTCAGTCGTGGATGGCCGCGCCCTTTCTGCGTGAAGGCCAGACCGTCATCGCCGTGAGCCATCTCTCCCAGCCAGAGGCCACCATCATGGAGATCGTGGCGGATGTGCACCGCGCGGCGCGTTTTGTGCGGCTGCATGCGGCGGAGTACGGCATCGATCCGCAGCGCATCGGCGTCTTCGGCGGCAGTTCCGGCGGTCATTTGAGCCTCATGCTCGCCACCTGCAGCACGCCGGGAGACGCCAGCGCCGCCGATCCTGTCGAACGTGAAAGCAGCACCGTGCAGGCCGCAGCCGTGTTGTATCCTGTCACGGATCTGATCGATCTCGGCCCCTCCACGCAGAATCTCCACGATGGCGGCCCGCCAAAGAGCTTCCGCAAATCCTTCGGCCCCAAGGGCACCGATCTCGCCGTCTGGAAAGGCATCGGCCACGATGTCTCGCCCATCTTCCACATCACGCCCGCGCTGCCGCCCGTGTTCATCACCCATGGCGAT
>JBDNIB010000835.1:0-2912 GCA_041688535.1 Prosthecobacter sp. | reverse complement strand
AAGCAGCGCCTCGCCGACCGCAGAACGAGGAACAAGCTGCCCCGATGCTACACGGCGCTGAATCACCATCATCGTGGCCAGCATGAACGTCTGCATGCCCAGCAGCCATGAGTAAGGCAACGTCCCGCTCTGCCACGCATCAAACACTGGCAGCCAGTCAACCGGCCGCCAACTCTGCAGCAACTGCGCCCCCACGCGCAATGCAAACAACAGGAACAGCAGCCGCAATCCCATGGCACATTTCCACCGAAACGTGTCTGGCAGGATGGAGGATGAGGGGGTCATCAAACTGAATGGTTCGCGATCTGTGCTGGACACGAGAATAGCGCCTCGAATCAATGCGGCCACAGGTTATTAAGTGGCGCAAACAACGTCAATCCGTGACTTTGCCCGTCCGTTTTGCCCCACTCATGAGATATCCAACTCCGTTCAGCGTTTCCGCCACCATGAAGCCCCTCCTGCTGCTCGTTTCGATGTTTTTCATTGCGCAGGTTGCCTGCGCTGCACCGCCCAACTTCGTCTGGATCATCGCCGATGACATGTCGCCGGACACGGGTGCCTATGGATCGACGGATGTGGACACGCCGAATCTCGATCGTCTCGCAGCGGAGGGCCGCCGTTACACGCGGGCGTATGCGAGTGCGCCGGTGTGCAGTGCCTCGCGTTCTGCGTTCATCCTGGGCTGTTATCAAACGACGACGGGGCTGCATCCGCATGACGCAGAGAATCCGCAGCCGCTAGCGGCACCCTATCGGCATCTGCCTGGGTTGTTGCGAGATGCGGGCTGGTTTGTGACGAATGCGGCCGCGCCGGGGGCGATGCGTGGTGGCAAGGTCGTCAAGAAGGCCAAGACGCACTATAATTTCGCCCACGATCCGGCGGAGATGTACGATGGTGATGACTGGCGAAAGCGGAAAGCTGGCCAGCCGTTCTTCGCGCAGTTTCAGATCACCGAACCGCATCGTGCGTTTCCGATTCCAGAGAAGTTCGATGAGGCAAAACTGAAGGCGATCCGAATTCCGCCGAATTATCCCGATCATCCGCTGATACGTCGCGATTGGTATGCGTATCAGCGCAGCGTCGAGGTCGTGGACATGCGCGTGGGAGTCATCCCCGATCAGCCCAAAGCGGAGGGCGTGCTGGACAACACCAGCGTCATGTTTTTCGCCGATCATGGCCGCCCGATGCCGTGGGGGAAGCAGTGGCTCAGCGTCGAGGGATTGCAGGTGCCGCTGATCATGCGCGGGCCGCAGATCGCGGCGGGCAGTGTTGAGGAACGGCTCGTGAGCCTGATCGACCTCGCGCCATCCATGCTGCAAATTGCTGGATTGCCCATCCCCGCATGGATGGAGGGCAAGCCCATTCTCGGCAGTGATTTCCCTGCCCGCGCGTATCTTTTCGCTGCGCGTGACCGCTGTGGCGACGCGATGGATCGCATTCGTGCGGTGATCAGTGTGGATTCGCTGCTGGTGCGGAACTTCCATCCTGAGCTTTCACGGTTGAACTGGTCTGGTTACAAGGAGGCCAGCTATCCTGGCATGCCCTTGCTGCGCGTGCTGGATCAGGCCGGCGGACTCAACGAGTTCCAGTCACAGTGGCTCACGCCGAACCGCCAGGAGATCGAGTTTTATGACCTGCGAATGGACCCTCAGGGGCTGACCAATGTCGCCGATGAACCTTCGCTTCAATCCACCGTCACCGGCTTGAAAGAAAAGATGGATGATTGGATCCGAACCAGTGGTGACCATGGTGTGAACGGCGATCCGCCCACCGAGCCGCCAATGGCGCAGATTCAAAAAGACAAGCGGCTCGATTATCAGCGCACCTGGAAGGCGCGACTGCAAAAACCCGAGCCGACGGACGCCGAACGTGTCGCGTGGTGGGAAAAAAGTTACGGCTTGCCGTCCAGGGAGCTAATCCCGTGATCTTCGGCGGAAGATTGGCGGCAACGCCTTCGTTCGCATGGGTCCATGAGATTTGTTTTTTTCCTGTTTTTTCTTGGTATGGCATTGTCGTGTCCGGGTGCTGAAACACGTCGTCCAAACATCCTGTTTCTCTTCGCCGACGATCAGCGTTTCGACACACAGAGCTGCGCGGGACATCCCATCGTGCAAACGCCGACGATTGACCGGCTCGCGGCGGATGGGGTGCGGTTTCGGAATGCTTTCGTGACTACGGCCGTGTGCTGGGTCAGCCGCGCGGTGGTGCTGACCGGGCAGTGGGCGCGATCCCATGCGCAGCGGGATCACATCCCCACGGTCAAACCGGAGGCGCTGACCACGATGTATCCCGTGCTGCTGCGTGAAGCGGGCTACCGCACGGGACATTTCGGCAAATGGCACATGAAGGAGCCGCCGGGCTTCAAACCATCCGAGCAATACGACGAATTCGAGGCCATTGGCCGCAATCCGTATATCAAGACGTTGCCGGATGGCTCGAAACGGCATGAAACGGACATCGTCTGTGATCGCGGCATCGCCTTCATCAAATCACAGCCGAAGGGCAAACCCTTTGCGCTGAATCTCTGGTTCAATGCAGCGCATGCTGAGGACAACGACCATCGCCCCGGCATCGGTCTCTATCCGTGGCCGCAGTCGGCCGATGGCATGTATGAGAATGGCTCCATCCCACCGGCACGACTGGGTGATCCGGCGATCTACGAGGCGCATCCGCAGTTTCTCAAAAACTCCATCAACCGCTCGCGCTGGTTCTGGGGCTACGACACGCCGGAGAAATACGCGACAAATGTCCGCGCCTACTACCGGATGATTAGCGGCATCGACGCGGCCGTCGCGCGCGTCATCGCCGCGCTGGAGGAGGCGGGCCTCGCGGATAACACGATCATCGTCTATTCCGGCGACAACGCCTACTACCTCGGGGATCGCGGCTTTCAGGGCAAGTGGTCGCACTTT
>JBDNIB010000099.1:0-4508 GCA_041688535.1 Prosthecobacter sp. | reverse complement strand
TGGGCCAGCAACCCGGAATATGGGAAGAAGGAGAAGCTGTCAGGACGGCGGTAGTTGATGGTCATCTGCCCTCGGTCATCGACCGGGATTTCCCAGGTTTTCCGGGGGCCGGTGACGCGCACATGACGACCCAGAACGACCTCGACGGCATCAGTGTCCAGGCCCTCGCTCTGCAACAGGGCCTGCAGCACCAAACTGGAGAACACATGGCTCCCGCAGCGCACAACTAGCGGCAACTGGCGGCGGACACCGTCAGGACCGGGCGGGGAGTTCACCAAGCCGACGTGGGAACTCTCCGCGATGATCTGGACAGGGAGCAGCACGGTGTCATCGCCAAAAAGACGCGCGGGATCGCCCTGGATGCGGGAGATCGCCTTGGTGTTGCCCGCATATTCGGCCGTGTACTTCGGGATGTGCTCCAGGGTTTCGGCGGCAGCGGCGGTGATGGCAGAAGGCAGGAGCACCAGCGCGTCCCCAAAAGCCTGATCGATGGCCGGATCGGCGCTGGGTTCGCTAAAGAGCAGGTCGAAAGCCACGGTGGCTGGCGGACGATCGACCAGCCGCTTGAGCAGCTCAGCATGAACCGAACGCGGCCAGGGCCAGCGGCCAAAAGCGGCCAGCGCCGCCTCATCAATGCCGACGACGAGCACCTGGGGAGGCGCGGCAGGGTCTGCCGCCGCACGCGCCTGAAAGCGCCAGTCCAGCGTGAGGTTTTCCAGTTCCACGCCCAGGCGGGTGTCCTTGAGCCAGAGGGCCGGCAGCAGCACTGCGAGCAGCAGTTTGACCACAAACTTCAGGCTGACGTGCTTTTGCTTCTTCATGGAGCTAGTACTTCATGTTCATGCCAAAGTGCAAGCGTCCGGCGGGCGCGTTGGTGATGCCGGAATGGCGCAGCGCCCAGCCATAGGCCAGACGGACGTCAAGATGGTCACTCACGCTATAGCGCAGGCCCAGGCCGGCGCTGTGAAGGTTCTGATCCGGCTCGGAGACGAACTCGCCGGTGCTGGTCAAATAAGCGCCGTCGTAAAAGAGGAAGCTGTGCAGTGTGTCCTCCTCGCCGCCAAAGAAGTGAAATGGCGGCAGGTTCAGCTCCACGGTACCGCGGAGTCCGGAGTCGCCACGGGCCGTGCTTTCCACGTAGCCGCGCACGGTGCGGTAGCCGCCAGCGAGCATCTGCTCGGTAGGCAGGAGGCGGTTTTCCGTATACTGCCCGACGACGTGCGCCGCGATGGAAAAGCCCCTGGGCAGGCGCACTAGACGCTCCAGCTCCGCCACTCCATACCAGTACTCGGCCTGTGACTGCGCACGGAGCTGGTCAAAGGCCGCGTAGTTGTTCCGGGCGATCAAATTGCCCGGGCTGTGAACGGCGGCGAGGCTGAGACGGGTGTAGCCCAACTTGTCGGTGACCGTGAGGTCATAGCCAAGGCGGAACTGCAAGACCTGTGCGTCACTGGTGGCCAGCGACGTGCCGCCGAAGAGGATGTCCGAGGTGGTGCTCTTGTAGTCGGCGGCGAGGATGGCCTTGTGCTTCACCCGGCTCCAGGCGCTAGCGAGCGGGATCGTGTATGCGCCGGAGAACTGGCGACTCTTGCCATTGATGTCCAACGGGAAGCCGGTGGCACCGGACTGCACGGCGTTCTCAGCCATGACGCCGATGAGCTGCAGGCGGTGCCGCCACGGAAACGGCACGCTCCACACCAGGGCGTGGGCCTTCAGCCGGTCGAGTTCCTGATTACCGGAGAACTGATAACTGAGGGACTGCTCCGTACCGAGCACCTGATACCAGTTCAAGCCGCCGGTGATTTCATTCCTTCCGGTGGCAGGCAGGCCGGTGTTGGCGTAGCCCGCATAGACCTGGACGGGCCGTGATTCCTTCGTCTTCAAGACTAAGTCGCTGGTGCCTTCCTGTTTGCCGCGCTCGTAGATGACGTTCACGTTGCGGATGGGGTTCTCGTTCAGCCAAGAGACATCGCGCGCGATCATCCGCGTGTCGATGCGTGCGCCAGATGCCACGCTCACCTGACGGCGCATGTATTCAGGTGAGGAGCGCTGCGCGCCTTCGACACGCACCTCACCGAGCACGGCCTCACGCACCATGACCTGCACCTGACCGGTGGTGATGTCCTGTTCCGGCAGATAAGCGTCCACCAGCGGGAAGTCGGTGGTCTGGTAGGCTTTGTTGATCTTCTTCACCATGCGGTTCAGCAGCAGCATGCTGAGCGGCTGGCCGAGAAACTCTCCCTCCAGCTCCGTGGCGAGATTTTTCGGCAGATGCAGTGCCGGATCGACCACGAGGACACCGCGCATGTCCTGCGGCAGCGGCTTGGCCTTCTTCGTGATCAACTGCAAGCCGTGCATGTTCACGCCGAGGGGCTTGGGATCGCCCGCGTCACCGGGTTTCGCGTCCTGCGCGTCTGTTTTGTTTTCCGCAGGCGCTGTTGGCGGTGCCTGCCGCTCCGGCGGGCGGACTCGTTCCACCAGATTTCCCGCGCCTGAGCCCGCCGTGTCCTGGGCCAGGCCGTGAACCGCCAGCATCTGCATAGCGATGATGAGCACGACGAAATGAAGGCTGGAAGACGTTTTCATAAAAGGGTGCGCGTGTTCAGCGGGCGGCATGGTCGAGTTCCTCCACACTTTGCGGGCTGGTGGCGTCAGCGAGATGTGCCTTCACAAACGGACCAGGCTGTGCCGCGTCAAAAGCGGCGCTCTGGATGCCATCCTCCGGCTGCATCAAACCCGCGCCGTTCCCATCCAGCATGAGCGACATCCGGCTCATGTCCGTAGCGGAGAGCATGGCCAGGATGGCTGATGCAACCTCCACTCCTGGAGCCGTGCCCGCAGCGTGCATGCTCACCAGCCCATGCGAGTCATTGACGACGGATTCCCCCGTGCCGCCGAGGGCGAGCATGAGCTCCCCGAGCGAACCCACGGAGATGATGCCCATCAAATTGACCCTCGCCTCGAATGGAATGCCCAGTCCTTGCAAATCCATGGCGATCACACCTGAAGCGCTCTCGACGCGGGCAATGCCGTCGCCTCCCAAGCTCGCGGAAAGCGTGCTGAAGGACTCCGGGCTCGCGATCTGCGCCATCTTCTGCCGCACCGGGGACGAAGGCGGCGCGCCGCCGAGATTGAGCGCCTGTGCGCCGAACTGATTGTTCAACGTCACCTCGCTGACCCCGAACACCCCGAATGACAGCTCGCTCAGTGCCGCCAGGCCCATGCTCGCGTCCAGTTGTGCCACAGTTCCCGCGTTCGGCGGCGGCCCTTGCGGATTCACCGAGACGAGTCCGGTGCTGGAACGCACGCCCATCGTGCCGTCACCGCCAAGCGCGGCGTGCAACTCGCTCTCCACTGCGGCGGAGGTGGCCGAACTCATCTGGGATTGCGCATTGAGACTCGGCGGCGCACCGCCACCGGCAGAGACGAAGCCGAGGTTCTGGCCCATGGTGGCCGTCACGTTCGAAAGCAGCCCGCTGGTGACGGCGGCGGTGCTTCCGCCCGTCGCTCCAAGCGCCCCGGCCAGCCCTGCGGCACCGCCAACTGAGGTGCCACTGAAATTGTTCGTCTGCGATGAGCCGCCACCACCACCGCCGCCGCCACCGCCCGGCACGACGCTTTGCAGCAGCAGCGAGCCAAACGGCGTGCCGTCGAGCACGATTTGCGTCGTCGAGAATCCAATGAAGGAGATGCTGCCAAAGCCAAGCTTCGCGAGCGGCGAAACAGTCTGCTGGATGCCCGCCACCAGGAGCTGGTTCGTGCCGCCGCCACCGTTGAGCACCTGCGTGAAGCTGAAGTAGTCGGTGGCCGCCCGGTCGTTGCCGGAGCCGAAGTCAAAGCGCAGCGCGGACATGTTTTGGAACGTGTAGCTGCGGCTGCCCGCGCTGATTTTACCCTCCTCGATGATGTAATCCATGCCCTGGGTGAGATTCGACTCGGTCAAGACGAGTTGCGCGGCACCGCCGGTGCCCTGGAGCACGCCTTGGATAATGGGTTGATTGGTGAGTGTGAACTGGCTGCCGGTGAGAGTCACGGCCGCGCCACCTGCGCTGGCAATCGTCGCGCCATTCAACACGAAGCTGGACGCGCTCAAATCAATGATGCCGCCCTGCGAGATGACGTTCTCGCGAATAACCATGCCGTTCACACTGGAGATGCGGATGTCTCCCGTGACGCTCACACCGCCCGCCGTGTCAATGCGACCAATCGTGAGGCCAATGCTGTTCTCCAACGCAAGAGAACCCACCGCACCAAGCGTAGCCACGGTGCCAATCGCGTTGGTCGTCGCCGTCAGGGTGAAATCGCCATCGCCTGCCAGGATCAAACCTGCGGCACTGATGGTTCCCGTCTGAGTCACTGCGCCGCTCAAACCATCCGCCCCGGCCTCGCCCAGCACGACAGTGCCTGCGGCGGTGACATTGCCCGAGGTCACCGTCGTCGCATCAATGACCCGCACCGCCGCAGTCGTTCCGTTCGTCGTCGTCAGCGCTCCCGCGAGATTCACCGCA
>JBDNIB010000834.1:0-3962 GCA_041688535.1 Prosthecobacter sp. | reverse complement strand
GGGGAGATGCAGGCCAAAGAACTGCGCCTGCTGGGCGAGGCGGATGCGACGTATCCGCTGCAAAAAAAGGGCCACACGCCAGAATTCCTGCGCACCATCGCGCATCTGCGCCCGCGCACGAATCTGTTTGGTAGCGTGTTCCGCGTGCGCAGCAAGATGGCCTTCGCGGTGCATCGTTTCTTCCAGGAGCGCGGTTTTTTCTGCGTCCACACGCCCATCATCACCAGCAGCGACTGCGAGGGGGCAGGGGAGATGTTTCAGGTCACGACCCTGAAGCCGAACACGCCGACGAAGCCCGAGCAGGACTTCTTTGGCCGTCCGACCTACCTCACTGTCAGCGGTCAGCTTCAGGGCGAGGCATTTGCCTGTGCGCTGGGCAATATCTACACCTTCGGCCCCACCTTCCGCGCCGAAAACAGCAACACCACGCGTCACGCTGCCGAGTTCTGGATGATCGAGCCGGAGATGGCCTTCTACGATCTCGCCGCCGACATGACGCTGGCGGAGGAGCAGGTGCGCTACCTCGTGCAGGCCATGTTTTATGAATGCCCGGATGAACTCGAATTCTTCAACAAGTTCATCGACAAAGGACTCACCGCCCGCCTTCAGCAGACGCTCGCCAAACCCTTCGAGCGCATCAGCTACACCGACGCAGTCGAGATTTTGCTCAAGTCCGGTCGCAGCTTCGAAAATCCCGTCGTTTGGGGTGAAGGGCTGCAAACCGAGCACGAACGCTTCCTCGCTGAAGAACACGTCCAAGGCCCCGTGACGATCTTCAACTATCCCAAGGACATCAAACCCTTCTACATGCGCCAGAACGACGACGGCAAAACCGCCGCCGCCATGGACCTGCTCGTCCCCGGCATCGGCGAGATCGTCGGCGGCAGCCAGCGTGAGGAGCGTCTGGATGTGCTCGAAGGCTTGATGACTAAACAGGGCCTTGATCCCGCCGATTATGCCTGGTACGCCGACCTCCGCCGCTATGGCACCGTCCCGCACGCCGGTTACGGCCTTGGCTTCGAGCGCCTGCTCATGTTTGTCACCGGAGTTCCCAACATCCGCGATGTCATTCCCTTTGCGCGGACGCCCGGGCATGCTGCTTATTGAGGAGCGCGGACTTCCAGTCCGCAGCACTCCACCAACACCTAGCCCACCGCTTTTTCTCCCAATGACGAATGACGAATACCGAATGCCGAATGGTCTGAGAAGCAAGCACTGGCTGCTTTGCCTGCTGCTGGTTTCGTCATTAGTCATGCAACATTCGTCATTGGCGCAGCAGGGCCTCAAGCTCCAGCTTGTCTCCGAACAATCCGCCATCGTCCCCGGCCAGCCGTTCACCGTTGGCCTCTATCTGGAGCATGATCGCGGCTACCACACCTACTGGCGCTTCCCCGGCATCGTCGGCGTGCCGACACAGTTCAAATGGAAGCTGCCGCGCGGCTGGAAGGCGGGCGAACTTGTCTATCCCGAGCCTGAGCGCACGCTCATGTTCAAGATCAAGGCGCAGGGCTTTGATCGCGATGTGATGCTGCGCACCGAGATCACCCCGCCCGCAAATTTGAAAGTGGGTCAGCAGATCACGCTCACCGGCGATGCCGCCTGGATGTGTTGCGGCAACACCTGCCATCCTGGTTCGATGCCGCTCAGCCTCACACTGCCTGTCGCGGAAACTGCCGAACTGAACTTCAAATGGCACAAGCTACTCGAAGCCGAGCGTGCCCGTGTCGAACAAGCCAGCGATGCCTGGACTGCCACCGCCAGCGAGAAGGGTGATACGATCACGCTTGTTCTTAAACCCGCCAACGCCGAGGCTCGCCCCAGCAAAAGCCAGCGCGAGGCCGAAAAGATCATCGTCTTCACCGAAGACGGCTGGTTCGACACCGACAAACCGCAAACCATCCAGCGCCACGACGACGGCAGCCTCACGATCACCCTGATCAAGGCCGATACGTATCTCGGCAACAAGCCACCAACAACGCTCCGCATCATCGTGCGCAACGACAATGGCTGGCTGCAAGATGGCAAGCTGCGGTGCCTACAGGTCGCGCCACGCCTTCAGCGCGGAGGTTAGGCCTCCGGCCTGACAATGGACCGAGGCTTCCAGCCTTTCCCGGGAGATCAAAGGCGGGACGCCTTGATCCGCAGACAGGCTGGAAGCCTATCCTCCGGGCTTGAGGTTTTTATAAACGCCGAAGTCGTTGAAGAAGAACTTTTTCGCGAGCCAGTACATCCAGTGCTTTTCGGGGATCTCCTCGCCTTCGCGCCACTGGCTGGTACGCGGCGTCATGCTTTCGATTTCAGCCATGGCGGTCTGGCGGATGGTGCTGTCCTTGGCGGTATGCTTGGTGACGACGGCTTTGACGAGGTCAGGACGCTCCAAGACGATGCAGCCGCGCGTGTTGGAAGAGGCGATGTCGCGGAAATCGCGGAGGAATTCGCTTTTCGTGAAGACATCGAAGAGGTCGTCATTCGTGCGGACGCTTTCCTTGGCGAACTGGATGATCGGACATGGCTCAATCGCTCCGGTGGGGCTGATGTGATGGCTGATGCCGTTGGCCATGGGGCAGAGTGCCTGACCCTGGTGGTCGTAGTAGGCATCGACGATGGCGATGGGCATCTTGGCACGCATGTTGACGACGAAGCGGCGCACTTGCGTGATCTGATCCGGCGTGAGGGCGAGTTCGGCGCTGATCTTCGGACCCACGGGGCGGTAAGTGTGATACCAGGCGTAGTGGACGCCCATGTCGATGAGGCGGCGCAGCCATTTCTCGGTGAGGAGGTCGTCGATATTCGTTTTGCAGAGGCTGGTGGCGACGCCGGTGAGCACTTTGGCATCAATGCAGTTCTGCAAACCGCGCAGGGTGCGGGTGAGCACGTCCTTGTTGCCACGGCGTTCGTTGCTGACGATCTCGGTGCCTTCGATGCTGACGAGCGGTGTGATGTTGCCGAGCTTGCGCATGGTGGTGGCGGCTTTCTCGGTGATCATCTGGCCATTCGTGAAGACCTGGAAGTAGGCGTCCGGGTGCATCGACAGGAAATCGAACAGCTCGGGGTGCATGAAGGGCTCGCCGCCGAGGATGCCGAAGAACGAATTTCCGCGCCGTTTGGCGTCGTTCACGATTTTGTTGAGTTCGTCGAGATTCAGGGACTCGCGCGGCTTATCCACGTCCACCCAACAGCCCTGGCAGCGGAGGTTGCAGGAGTTCAGGATGGAGATGTAGAAGAACGGCGGGAAGTACTGGCCCTGCTTCATGCGCTGCTTGTGCAGGATGACCGAGCGCGCGCCCTTGTAGCCGAAATTCCAGCCAATCTTGGCCAGACAGAGCGGATCGACGGTTTGCAGGATGCGGGAGGTCAGGGAAAGGAGCATGGGGGCATGATGGGGGCAAAGTTTTGAGATTAAAGCTACAAGTTCAAAGTTCCGGTGGCTTCCAGAATGCGCTTCGTTAGTCTGAACGGGTGAGTTACCAAGTTTTTGCCCGCAAATATCGCCCCCAGACCTTTGAAGACGTGCTCGGCCAGGAGCATGTGGTGAGGACGCTGCGCAATGCCATCGCCCAGAACCGGTTGGCGCATGCGTATCTGTTCGTGGGGCCGCGTGGCACGGGGAAGACTTCCACGGCGCGTATTTTTGCCAAGGCACTGTGCTGCAAGGAGGGGCCGAGCATTGAGTTCGATCCGAATGACGAGCTGTGCATCGAGATCGCCGAGGGGCGCTGCATGGACGTGCTGGAGATCGATGGCGCGAGCAACAACGGTGTGGAACAGGTGCGCGAGCTGCGGGACAACGTGAAATACGCGCCCTCACGCTGCCGCTACAAGATCTACTACATCGACGAGGTCCACATGCTGACCACCGGGGCGTTCAACGCACTATTGAAGACGCTCGAAGAGCCACCGGAGCATGTGAAGTTCATTTTTGCCACGACGGAGCCGAACAAGATCCTGCCGACGATTATTAG
>JBDNIB010000098.1:0-2544 GCA_041688535.1 Prosthecobacter sp. | reverse complement strand
GTGTGCGGAGTGCGCGAAGATCGGGAGCGTCACGGATCGCGCGTTGCTGCTGGCCAATGAGGTCGCGGCAGCGGTGAATGCGGTGAATCCGGGCCGTCTCGTCGGCATGTATGCCTACAATGAGCACTCGCCGCCGCCGTCCATCGCGGCGCATCCGCAGGTCGTCATCAGCGTGGCGACGGGCTTCATCCGTGGCGGCTACACGATTGATCAACTGCTCGCCGGGTGGCAGGCAAAAACCAAGACGCTCGGCATTCGCGAATACTACAGCGTGAACACCTGGGACCGCGATCTGCCGGGCGCGGCACGCGGCGGAAACATCGAGTATCTGCGCACCACCATCCCGCATTTTCATCAAAGCGGTGCCCGGTTCATGTCCGCCGAAGCGAGCGACAACTTCGGCCCCAACGGGCTCGGCTACTATCTCGCCGCCCGCCTGCTGTGGGATGTGAATGCGGCGAACAACACCGACGCGCTGATCACCGATTTTCTCGATAAGTCATTCGGCCCCGCACGCACTCCGATGAGCAAGTTTTACACGCTGCTCGACGGCACCAAGCGCCAAACGCTCAGCGATGACCTGCTCGGTCGCATGTTCCGGCTGCTCGATGAAGCGCGGGCTTTGACGACCGATACCGCCATCCACAGCCGGCTTGATGACCTCACGCTCTACACCCGCTATGTCGAGCTTTACCTCGATTACAGCAGCGCGGCGGGGAAAGAGCGCCAGACGGCCTTCGAGCAGCTCTTCCGCTTCATCTGGCGCATCCGCCACACCGGCATGGTTCATGTGAAGGCGCTCTGGCGCGATCTGCCGAACCGCGACAAGGCCATCGCGCTGCCTGCGCTTGCCAAATACAGCGATCCCGATGCCACGAATCCGTGGAAGTCCGATGAAGCCTTCACTGCCGATCAAATCGCAGGTTTCATCCGCGATGGCATCGCCAAGCACAAGCTGCTCGACTTTGAACCGGTGTCATTCAGCACGAACCTCGTTCCCGCGACGAAATTGAACCTGCCGCAAGTGCCACGCGGCAACGCTGGCATTTACCTGCGCGGCGTGCGCGATTTCTGGACGTGGATCGACCAGGAACCGGCCACCATCACGCTCACCGGCAAAGCAGGCATCATTTACCCGACACGCGGCACCGCGAAAGTCGATCTCTACCCGCTGGCCGAGGCGGAACTCAAAGCTGTGGCGCATCTGGAGATCGAACCCGACAAAGCCGATCACGCTCTGGAGATGAAAACAAAATTCCCAGGCCTGCATCGCATCGAAGTCAGCGACGGCGCGCAAGGCACGCTCATCACCTGGCCCGACGGCATGCCGATGACGATCATCAGCAGTCAGGAGCAGCCCGCGAAACTCTATGGCCGATGGCACCTCTACTTCTATGTGCCAAAGGGCACACAGATCATCGGCGGTTTCGCGGAGGGCGAGGGCTTCCTGCTCAATCCCGCCGGCAAGACAGTCCACACCTTTCCAGCGAAACCCGGCTACTTCAGCATTCCTGTTCCCACAGGCGAAGACGGACAACTCTGGAGCTTCAAACACTGTGCCGGGAACCGCCACCTCATGACCGTGCCGCCCTGCCTCGCACGAGATGCGAGCGAATTGTTGTTGCCCGAGGAGGTGGTGCGGAAGGATTCTACGCCATGAATATGAAAACCATCGTCAGCCTTTTTATCCTGCCTGTGCTTGTTTGCGCGGCCGACTCATCACCCACACTGCATCCCAAAGCCGAGGCATTGCCCTTCACGCACCAGGGACCATTTGTGACGGCGGCAAACGGGGACGTGCTGTGTGTGGACGCCAAAAATGCGCTGCGCAGCAATGATGCAGGCAAAACGTGGGGCAGTGCGGCGTTGTTTGCCGAGCCGACCAAGTTCACAGTGAGTAATGAGCGGGCGCTGCTGCGCACGCGAGAGGGCGTGATCATCGCGGCGTGGATGAATCTGAGCGAGCGCAGGCAGCCGAAAAACTGGGGCTGGGGCAACGCAGGCGTGAACTGGCAGGACTTTGTGCTGCCAACATATTCCTGCCGCAGTGTGGATGATGGCAAGACCTGGGAGGCACCGGTGAAACTCAGTGAGCCGTGGTGCGGCTGTATCCACTCACTCATTCAGATGCGCAGCGGCCGCATCGTGCTGGTGGGGCAGGAGATCATCCCGGAATGGCGGCATGCGACGGTGATATGGGTGTCCGACGATCTCGGCCAGTCCTGGCAGCGTGGTGACATGCTGGATTATGGCGTGGGCACGCATGATCACGCGGGATCGCTCGAAGGCAGCGTGATCGAGCGGCAGGACGGCTCGCTCTACCTGCTCCTGCGTTCGGAGTCGGGATTTCTGTGGGAGGCGACTTCGAATGATGGATTGAAGTGGGATGGATTGAAGCAGACCACGATTTCATCCGTGACCTGCTGCCCGCAGATGGCGCGTTTGGCGGACGGACGCATCGCGCTGCTGTGGAATGCACCGCCACGACATCTGCCAGGCAACCGCACCATGCGCGCGGAGCTGTCGCTGGCGTATTCCAATGAT
>JBDNIB010000833.1:0-3115 GCA_041688535.1 Prosthecobacter sp. | reverse complement strand
TTGATTGTACAGAAATTCGACGATGAATTCGAGGAAATTTTGCGCCTTGTGCGGCACCAGCGTCATCTTACTTGTCGCCTTGCGGGAGAACCATAACACAATGCCGAGCACAACCAAAGCCACGAGCACCGAGTTGGTCAGGAAACTCAGCGTGCTTTCCTTTCCAAACAGCTCCGAGGCGTGGCTATGCACATTCGCTAGCATTGGCGAAAAGGAAGCTTGTTGGGAGAGCAAAGACGACATGAGAGTAGGGTCTGCCGGGGAGGGATGGCGTAGGGTCCAGCCGGGATGGCGGGAGAGTTTTTTAGCCAGATGAGGGAGGAGAGGCAAGCCCTATTTGTGAAATTTTTCACAAAGTCCCCGGAGCACTGTTTTGAGGGGGCTATAGCTGTGTTCAAGGCGTGGTGACAGGGCCTTCGCCAGCAGCAATGAGCGAGCTGCGGCAGAGGTTGGCGTAGAGACCGTCGTGGACGATCAGCTCGTCGTGGGTGCCTTGCTCAATGATGCGGCCATGATCGAGAACGTAGATGCGGTCGGCATTGCGGACGGTGCTGAGACGGTGGGCGATGACGAAGCTGGTGCGGTGGGCCATGAGGTGCTCCAGCGCCTCCTGAATCTGGCGCTCAGTCTCGGTATCGACGCTGGCGGTGGCTTCATCGAGGAGAAGGATGGGCGGATTGCGCAGCAGGGCGCGGGCGATGCTGATGCGCTGCTTTTCACCGACGCTGAGCTTCACGCCGCGTTCGCCCACATGGGTGTCGAGTTGATCAGACAGGCGTTTGACGAAAGCGTCGGCATTGGCGCTTTGCAGGGCGTCCCAAAGCTGCGCATCGGTGGCGTCGCGGCGGCCAATGACGAGGTTTTCGCGGACGGTGCCGTTGAAGAGGAAGCTTTCTTGCGTGACGTAGCCGATGTTCCGACGGAGCCAGGCTTTGTTGAGTTCATGAACTGGGGTGCCGTCGATGGTGATGACGCCTTCGTCGTATTCGTAGAAGCGGGTGAGGAGGTTGATGAGCGTGGACTTGCCCGCGCCGGTGGGGCCGACGAGGGCGATGGTTTGACCAGGATGCGCGTCGAGCGAGACGCCATGCACGGTGGGGGTTTTGCCCGCGTAGCTGAAGCCGACGTTCTCATAGCGCACATGGCCAATGATGGCGGCGAGTTCGCGCCCGCCGACGGTGTCGGCTTCGGGTTCGGCATCCAGGATGTCGAAGACGCGCTCCCCGGCAGCGCGGCCGGATTGCAGGATCTGATTGAGCTGGTGCAGGCTTTCGATGGGATCGTAGAAAAATTTGAGCAGGAGGAGGAAGGCGGTGAGATCCCCGGTTTGTATCTTGCCGGCCATGAGCTGACGTGCGCCGACCCAGAGGACGATGACCATGCCGATGCTGGTGAGGAAGTGCATGCCGGGGCGGTAGATGGCCCAGATGCGCATGACGTGCAGGGTGGCGCTGCGGAGGGCACCGCTGCTGCGGTTGAAACGGCCATGCTCCTCGTGCTCCATGGCGTAGGCTTTGATCTGGCGCATGCCGGCGACGTTGTCCTGCAGGAGGCAGTTCATGGCGCTGCTGGCTTTGCGCACTTTGCGGTGACGGTCGCGTGAGGTCTGGGTGTAGGCCAGCGCCCCGACGACGAGGCAGGGCAGCGGGATGAGCGCGTAGAGGGTGAGCGTGGGGTCCGCTTGGAACATGAACACACCGACGACGGCGATTTGCAGCACGGAGACGAGGCCCTGCTCGATGCCGTCAATGAGCACACGCTCCACGGCGGGGATGTCCTCGGCGACGGTGGTCATGATGTCGCCGGAGGGGCGGTTGTCGAACCAGCGCAGCGGGAGGGTCTGTAGTCGCGCGTAGATGTCGCTGCGAAGATCGAAGATGACCATCTGCTCGAAGGTGTTGTTGAGCTGGATGCGCAGGGAATTGAAGAGATGCTGGGCGAAGTAGGCAGCCAGGGCGAAGAGCGCGAGCGGGGTGATGCGGTCCCACTGCCCGCCGGGTACGACGACATCCAGTACCTCACGGGTGATGGATGGGAAGACGATGACCATCAGCGTGCCGAGGACGGCGCAGGCGATTTGGGCACCGCCGAGCAGAGGGTAGCGGCGGAGGTAGGTGGAGACGCGAAGAATGGTTTTCAAAGGAAAGGGAAGGGGGCTTGATGCGGGCTGGTTAGCAGCTATCTAGCATCCAGTCATCTGCATCCAACATGAAATACCACCTGGCACGCGGCGAAGCACCGCTCGGCACCTTTAATGACCTGGATGTGAGCGCGGGTCTGCGTGACGGGCGTTTTTTGCCCACCGACCTCTGCTGGACGGAGGGAATGGCCGAGTGGCAATCATTGGCGGTGCATCTGCAACGGGAAGATGTTGAAGCGGAAGCCGAGAAACCGTCCGCCATCGCGGCTTTGCAGGCAGAGGTCCGCCAAGATCATGCGCAAAACAACGAGCTGGCCTCGCTAGGGCAACGGCTGGGAGCCAAGATGATCGATTGGCTGCTGCTGCTGGCACCACTCATGGTGCTGCTCATGGCGCTGATGGATGCGGCATTCGAGGAGAAGATCAGGACGTTGCAGAATGACTCGGAGGCGGTGCTACAGGCCTTGCAAAGCCAGATTCAGCAGGCTGTCGAGGCGGGCAATGGCACCGTGCTGGGCATGTTCGGGGTTTTCTGCGTCCTGCTGGCCGTCAATGTCGTGCTGCTGAGCGTGCGCGGTCAATCCATCGGCAAAATGATGATCGGCATTCAAATTGTCCGTTTTCAGGATGGTTCCAACGCTGGCTTTATCAAGGCCGTACTCCTGCGGTGGTTTCTCTTTTCCCTCATCGAAAAAATCGCGTTCATCGGGTCTGCTCTGATGATCGGGAACGTGCTGATGATTTTCCGCCAGGACCGCCGCTGCTTGCACGACCTGGTGGCCGACACACGGGTGGTCAAACGGCGAGGCTGATTCAGGGCAGCGGTGATATGCCAGCCTTGCCGCTTTGAATTTTATTGATTTCGTTCATGTTTTCCCGCTGCTCAGGTGAGAGCATCCGGTTTTTTTCCCGGAAAGGATAAGTCACCCCCAGCACGAAACAGGAGACATCCGCCACTAAGATGACCATGGCGAT
>JBDNIB010000097.1:0-4791 GCA_041688535.1 Prosthecobacter sp. | reverse complement strand
GTTTGGAATCCTCGTCATGAGCGCCGCAGCGCTGTTACGACTGGTGGTCTGAGCACCGGCATGAGGCAACCCAACCGCCACCGATCTACAGGGTCGGCAGCGGAGCCGTGCTCGCCAATGACAGAAAGAGGGCTGTTTTGGCAAACCGTCATCCCACCGACGCTACAAATGTGGACTTCGAGATCAAAATCTCTCCGCCAGGGGGGGGAGTGAACCGCTAGCCCCCATTCCTTCGCTGAGGTTTTGCAATTGGCTCAGCTTTTTCGATTTGGCTGTGGACAGTCATCTTGCAGTAAAGGTGTTTATCACTGGTGGTGTTCGTAACTCGCAAAACGAGCCCGTCGATCTTGGATGGACGCCAACTGATGGAGATGGGCGGATCAGATGTATTCGTGGCTTCTAAAACGGGTTCTCCCTCTAGGATTGTGACGAGCGCGCGGCGCGGGGAAGGCAAAGAGATAGGTTCGGATAAGCGATTAAAACCGCGTTCGTCAATTACGGCTTCAAGTGTCTGAATCATATCTGAGAACTAAAATACTTTGTGTAGAGATGAAATTCGGTGATCGGAAGTGGCAAGCTAAAGGGCGAGGAGAGCGACTTTAATTGAGTCGGCTGCTGCACCGCTGAATTTGTGCTCAGAACCGCCGGTAAAGTGGACTTCGAGTTGAGCTTCGCGAGCACTCTGCTTCAAAATCTCGTCCTGTTGGTTTTCCGGAGGCGCCGGTTCATAAGGGCGATAAGTGAAGTGGGTAACAAGATCCGGGTTAATTGAAATGTTGCCTGCGGCTATGTATTTCATAATTTGGTTTTCCGATTGGGAGAACGTGTCTGAGTCGCCTAGTTGATGGCCCACACTTTTGTCGAGTACATTATCTGCGCTATGGGCCACAGTTTTGTTGAGTACCAACGGAGTTCCAGCTTCATGAGTGTCGATTTTGCCCCGCCGGCGTCGTAGGCAACAAAAATGCCGGTTTTCACGCACTTACGCATCATATATATATGTGAAAGTACGCACACACCGTCATGGATCACGGAACGAGTGGCGGCGGGGCGGGCGGTTCCGGTTCGGGGTTTGCGGGTGATGCGCGTTTTTCCAGCAGGCTTTGTTGCATGTAGAGCGGCAGCTTCTCCGGCTGGCGGGGGGACATCTCCATGAGCTTCAGCAGATTGAGGAAGAGCATGAGCTGTAGATTCTCGCGCGCCATCTTCTTGCCCTCCTGCGTGGTGGTCTTGCCGCCAGTGGCGGCTTCGCTGGCGTCATGCACCGCCGCCCACGCGGCCTTCAGCGCGGTGGCCGTGGCGACGAGCGGTGCGCCGAGGTCCGCCTGATGCGCGGTGACGCCGTTCACCAGCGTCTGCAAGTGCCCCTCCATCTGATCGTCCCGGCAACTGCTGAAAATGCTGCGGCCGCTCGGGCAGCATTCGACCACCTCGGGCGCGTCGGGGCCATACTGCGCCACCACGGCGGCGACGATCTTCGCGACGTTGCCCGGCAGGTTTTCACGGAAGGTGGTCTTGGCCATCTTGCGCGCCTTGCGCAGGCCGAGCTTGGTCTGGTCGTCTGTCACGCAGTCTTCCACCAGTCCCAAGGCGCTGCTGGTCGCGGTGATGCGCGCGGAGAGCTCGCCCCCGACGTTGTTGGCGATCATGCGCTGCCAGTGATCCGTGCTGAAGGCGAGGAGCTCGCCGACGCTGATTTCGCGGTCGTCGAAGGGATTGACGAAGAAGGTGGCGAGGTCTCTCATGTGCGTTGCATTTGCATCCGGCGCGTCAAAACGAACCACTGAGAAAAAAAGCGTAGCCCCAGCGTGCCATGACGATCTTGATGCTTGGTTGAATTTTCAGATTCTTTTTATCCTAAACACCCTCGGGAGATCAATCATAGATTTGTCGTCAACCAAGCCTTTCACCCCGCATTTCAACAGACGCTGCACCTAATGGATTCTCGATCAACGAAATCCGCAGACGCGGCAATCGTGAAAAAATGTTTCTCCAATGCCTCGGCGAATGCGGATCGACCGAAAAAACGTCCCGAAATGGCTTCCGCGTTGACGGAATGACCAGAAAATCGTTTGGAAACGACCTCCGCAAACCTGGAGTGGCCGGAAAATCGTTCCGAAGTGGCTTCCGAGAATTCTGCATGGCTTTGAAAACGTTTAGAAGTGGCATCCGCAAGTTCGGAGTGACCGAAAAACCCTTGAGGCAGCCGTTCCGAACCTGCGGAGCCGTGGAAAAACCGTTTGGGCAGCATTCCCAAAAAAAGGCACTGACCGGGGAAACCCTGCAGGAACAACCACAGAATACACCGAATACACGGAACCGGTTCATTTTCCGTGTATTCCGTGTATTCCGTGGTCATGCCTCACATTTCAGGCCGGTGGGACACCTCAAACTCCGCGATCTGCCGACTCGACGCGAGCATCCGCCAGGCACCGCTGATGAGTTCTTCCAGCCGGTCCGCTTGCACCGCCAGCAAGCTGACCAGAACGAGGGGATGATGGCGATAGTGATCGGTCACTGAAAAGACATCAGGATCACCCTGAATGGCCGCAGCTCTGGCTTCGAGGGGAAACTTCACGACCAAGGTCTCCAAATGTTGGAGACACTGATTGACACCGCAGAGTGAGAAACGCCGCAGAGAAAGGCTCTCTGATTCAGTCCTCTGCGGTGTTAAAATTCTCAGCGTATCCTGATGGATTTCACTCGGCATGGTGCCGCTTTCCTTTGGACCACTTCTGGGCATTGATGGAGCCATGACCACTGTCCATCTCGTCCAGATCGATTCCCTCTGGGAAGACCGCCCCGCCAATCACGCGAAGGCGCGGCAGCTCATCGCGGCGGCGAATCCGCAGCCGGGATCGCTCATCGTCCTGCCCGAAATGTTTTCCACCGGCTTCAGCGTCAACCTCGCCGCCACCGCCGAACCCGAAGGCGGCCCCACCGAGCAATTTCTGCGTGAAATCGCCATCCAGCACCAATGCTGCGTCGTTGGCGGCGTCGTGACCAAGACCACCGGCGACCGTGGCCTGAATCAAGCCCTCGCCATCGCCCCCGATGGCACCCTGCTGGCCCGCTACACGAAGAACTATCCCTTCAGTATGGGCGGCGAAAGCGCGGCCCACGCCGCCGGCCAGGGCGTCAGTTTGTTCGAGTGGCAGGGCCTCAAAATCGCCCCACTGATCTGCTACGACCTGCGCTTCCCCGAACTGGCCCGCGATGCCGTGCGTGCAGGAGCCGACGTGCTCATCTACATCGCCGCCTGGCCGGTGAAACGCATCCAGCACTGGATCACGCTGCTCCAGGCCCGTGCCATCGAAAACCTCGCCTACGTCATCGGCGTGAACCGTTGCGGCAGCGATCCCCAGTTCACCTACACTGGTCGCAGCCTCATCGTCGATCCCCACGGCATCATCCTCGCCGACGCCGCCGAGCAGGAGCGCGTCGCAAGCACTTGCCTAGACCCAGCGGTCGTCCTCGACTGGCGGGCACAGTTTCCTGCGCTCAAAGATGCCGGATTGATCTGAATGGATAGCCGCAAAAAGACACAAAAAATCCAGATATGTTCTGAATCTGTTTTTTGCGTTTTTTTGCGGCCAATTTCACCTCAGACTCGTCCGCAGCCGCCCCGCTTCGAGGATGGCATCAAACCGCCGCGCATCGTCCTCCCGCGCACCACTGACAAGTACATAGCCGTACTTGCGCCAATGCTCCATTTCCGCCGCTGCGTTCTGCATGCGCAGCTCAAACGCCGCCGCATCCTCCGTGGCGCGGCCAGAAAGGCGATGCCGCAGTTCATCCAGGCTTGGCGGCATCACGAAGATCTCCAACAGGCAGCGTTTCACCAGCTCATCCTCACAGGCACGCACCTGCGCCGCACCCTGCACATCAATGTCCATGATCACATCCACACCGCGCTCCAGATTATCAACGACGTAGCTCTTCAGCGTGCCGTAGAGCCGACCATGCACGCGGGCGTGCTCAAACAACTCGCCACGCTCCACGCGGGCCAAGAAGTCCTCTTCCGTGAGGAAGAAGTAGTCCTTCCCGTCCACCTCCCCTGCCCTGGGCGCACGCGTGGTGCAGGATACGGAGAACACCGCCGGGCCGCGATCACAGACCTTGCGCGCCAGCGTCGTCTTGCCGGTGCCGGACGGCCCGGACACGATGATCAACTGCCCGAGGCGCTGTTTTGAAGACTCCATGCTGCCGAATACGCACGCCGAGACCGAGTGCAAGAGCCTTGGCATTACGCCTGTTATGTTCCACCCTCAAACCCCACCCACACAACCCATGACTCACGCATCCTCACGCCGACAGTTCGTCAAAATCGCCGCCGCCTCAGTGGCAGCCCCGTTTATCCTCCCTTCACGCGTCTGGAGCGCTGAAACCGCCCCGAATGCACGCCTGAACCTCGGCTTCATCGGCGTCGGCAAGATGAACAGCGGCCATCTCAACAACTTCCTCGGCCGCAAAGAAGTCCAAGTCGTCGCTGTCTGCGATGTGGACACCAACCGCCGCGAGAATGCCAAAAAGACCGTCGAAGAACGCTACGGCAGCCACCGCTGGATGTTCATTCCCAATACGCTGCATCTGGGAGAACTGTATGTCTCGGAGGACCTGGTCCCCGAAATCGCCGCCAACCCGGTCTGCCGTATTGCTGAGAAACCAATAATTCTGACCTGTCAGAACGGACGCCAGCAGCTGTCATTTGCGAGCCTGTAACCGGAAATCCGTGTTCCGCAATCGCAATGGATTGACGGACACAGCAGTTGACTTCATGCTATGCGTTTT
>JBDNIB010000832.1:0-2536 GCA_041688535.1 Prosthecobacter sp. | reverse complement strand
AGGCTTGGTGGAATTGGGAGAGTCGATCCAGAGGACGGCGGCGGCTTCCGTCTGGTCCGGGACTTTGTCGAGAAGCTGGGGGCGATTGGTCTTGGGATCTGCCATGAGGTGTGGCGCGCATGATACGCGATGAAGGTTGCCAGAATCAACAAACAAGGCCAGCCTTTGTCCATTAATCACCTTTCATGGCAGCCGAATCCACCAGCACGCCCGCATTGGCCGACGTCACCACCGCAAGCGGGGGCGGCATGCTGAAGACGCCCACGCGGCGCCTGCTGGCGCAATGGGGGCTGCCGTTGGTGCTGGTGGCGCTGTTTCTGCTCTGGCCGTACCAACAGTGGGACTTCGGCCGGCGGCAAAGCATCCTGACCGGCTGGGCACGGTGGGTCAGCAGCAAGGGGGACTGGCAGTTCTGCCTGCTGGTGCCGCTGCTGGTCGGCTGGCTGGTATGGCTGCGGCGTGAGGAGCTGCGCAAAATGCCGTGGCAGGGCGATTGGCTGGGCCTGCTGCCCCTCGGCATGGGTTTGTTCTGCTACTGGGTGGGCTACAAGGCGGACACGGGTTATCCGGGCTTCCTGGCGGTACAGTTCGTCCTGGCGGGGATGATCCTGCTGGTGGCCGGCCGCGCCTGGATGCGCGTGCTGTTCTTCGCATGGCTGTTTCTCTTTTTCGCCTGGCCGATGCAGCCGCTGGAGGACTCCGTGGCCTCGCCGCTGCGCCCGAAAACCGCCGCGATGGCGGCCATGCTGCTGAATCTGGCCGGCGTGCCAGCAGTGAACGAGGGCTCAGCCCTGCAGTCCGCGCCGGATGCCGTGCGCGACATCCCGATTGGTGGCGCTTTCAGCCTCGACGTGGACAAGGCGTGCAGCGGCATCAATTCGCTCTTCGCGCTGATGATGATCACGGCGCTACTGGGTTACCTGGCGCTCAAACGGCCGCGCTCGCGGCTGGTGCTGTTCGCGTTCGCGGTGCCGCTGGCCGTGGCGGGCAACGTCGTGCGGCTGCTGCTGCTGGTGGCCGGGACGCTGCAATTCGGGTCCGAATTCGCGGTGGGACGCCGCCTGGGGGATCACCAAGAGATGTCACCCTTTCACACGTTCGCGGGCTTTGCGGTGTTCGGCGTCGCCCTGGCGGGCATGTTTGCGCTGTGCTGGTTTTTTGAAGGGCGGGAGATGAAGTCCAACCTGCAACGCCATGGCGGCACCACCAGCAGGGGCAAATTTTTCACCATCCCGCTGCCGCGCCGCACCCTGGCGCAGCTTGCCGCCGCGCTCCTGCTGCCGCTGGCCATCCTGGGAGTCTGCGCGGGCACCGACATCAGCTTTCAGGTCTCCAAGCCCGGCGTACGGCTGGAACTGCCGCTGACATTCGGTGAGTATCAAGGCCGTGAATTTGACATCACGGCCGAGGAAAAGAACCTCCTGGATGAAGGCGTCAAACTCGTGCGCAATGTCTATGCCGCCCCTAGCGGTAGGCAGTTCATGGCCACGGTGATCCTGAGCGGGTTCGAGAAGCGCAGCCTGCACCGCCCGGAGGTCTGCCTGCCGAACCAGGGCTGGACCGTGACCGACCGCACGCAGGTGCCGCTGCGCCTGGACGACGGCCGCGAGATCACCGCCGTGATGATGCGCATTTTCCGCGACAGCGAACCGCAGCCCGGCGTGCGGGTCAGGACACGGGCGGTGAATTTTTACTGGTACATCGGCTCCGACGGCACCACCTGCCCGGAGCACTATGAGCACGTCCTGCTGTCCTACGTCGATTCCGTCTTCCGCAACATCCAGCACCGCTGGGCGATGGCCTCCATCTATGTCCCGCTGGCAGAACAGCTCGTGGGCAAGGAGGATCCCTTCGTCGAGCTCAGTGCGGTCGAGGACGCGCGCGAATTCATCGCCAAACTGGCCCCGCAGTTCATGCTGAGGCCGCAGGATCAGCTCACCGGGTCAGATCTTCCTGCATCAGCACCTTGAAGCCAGCACGGGTCAGCACTTCCGTGCCGATTTCCGCCGCGTCTAAATGCAGCACCAGCACGGGATACCGCGCAGGCCGCACCAGCAGCGGATAACTGAAGTCGATGTTGATCTCGACCGCGAGCAGCGCGGACAGTGCATGCACCAGCGTGTGCTCCGTCTCCCGCAGTTCGACGACGGTGACGATGCTCAGCGCATGCGGGATGCCTTTTTCAATGAACAGCATCTCGGTCGTCTCCGGATCACTGGGAATGAGGCGCAGAAAAGCCAGCTCCGTGGTTTCCTGCAAAGAAAGGCCCAGCACCTCTATACGATGCTCCGCGAGGAGCTTCACCAGCGCCATGAGCGAGCCGACGCGATTATGCAGGAAGACGGACAACTGCCGCACGGGCGTGCCGACCGGATTAGCAGTGTCGGATTGAGGCTGGGGCTTGGTGGTGATCATACAGGCTAGCCGGCGGGGCCGGTGGTGGAGCGCTGGCTGTCAAACAACGTCACCCGCAGCGGAATGCTGGCCAGGGTCTCCGCCTGATGCTGCACCAGCCAGCGGTACAAGCCCTGCCGCT
>JBDNIB010000831.1:0-4279 GCA_041688535.1 Prosthecobacter sp. | reverse complement strand
TGACGGCGAAGACATGCAGCGTGCCGCTGTTGCGGAACGCGTCCTCAATCTCATCATCTGCCTCGGCGGACATTCCCAGTGCCATCGCCCGGACGACGGCGGCGGTCTGCGCATCATCCTCCAGATCCTGCGTTAATCGTGCGCTGATCCACCGACGGCAACGTTCCGCTTGTTCCAAAAACGCGCACCACAGCGCCTCACCGCTGTCCCCCAGCCGCCGCATGCCCTCGGCCTCGAAGCGGGCCACGCGGCCCATGCGCAGCGCGTACTCCTGCGCGTCAAACGCGCCTGGATTCGACGACGATCGTGGCAGGTAGATGCTGCCGCGTAGCTCAAACACGCCCGCGCCAGGAAAGCGCACATTCGCAGGCAGGCGCACCAGCAGCGTGGTCGTTTGCTCAATTACTTTTCCTGCCGCTGGAATTTCGATCCGCCGCGTGGTGCAGAGTGCATGCACGCGGCCGTCCCCTGTCGTGTCAAAATCCGGCAGCAGACTGCCGCGAATCGTGGCCGGCACCGGTTTGTCCATCTGCTGCAAAGCCAAGCGCAACGGATGGTCGAAGGTTTCAGCCGTGCGCGTCTGGTGGATGCAGGCAAACACCAGCGCAACCGCCGGCATCAACAGCCAGGCACGGCCCGTGAACAACACGGCGACCAACAGCGTCGCTGCGGCACCCAACAACCAGCCGTAGCTTCCGTTCTGCCCGCCCAATTCAGCAGCCAAGATGCCGCAGACCGCCACGAGCGCCATTGCCATCAGCGGATTGGCCCGCGTCCATGCCTGGAGCTTTGCGCGCATCACCTCGGTGGATTGAGTGATCAGGCCATCATGCCCCGGAGGAGCCCGCCTTCGTTCGCTGTTCTCTCAGCAGTTGGTACTGCAGTTGCTCGATCTCGTTCATCTTGTGGTGCGCGTTCGCGCTGTGACGGGTGTTCGGGAAGTTGCCGATCACCTGCTCCAGCATGTCACGCGCGGTTTCAAAGTCATGCCGTTGCGTCAGATGCAAGTCTGCGATACGGAACATGATGAACGCCGCATCGTCCACCGGCCAGTCCTTGCTCTGCAGATGCTCCTCCAGCGCCTGCAGGGCCGACTGCGGGTCGTGCAGACGCTCGGCATACACCTTGGCGATTTCCGCCACCGGAAAGGGATCGTCCGGCTTGTCCTCCAGCATTTTTTCATAATGCTCGATGGCACCCGGGTAGTCGCCTTGAGCGATGCAGGCTGCCGCCTTGGTCATCTCATCCTGCTCCACTCGCTCGCCGGAGGAAAACACCGCCTCGCCCAGCAAATCCCCGAACCAGGGAATGACAAACTTTATGGTCAAAATGCCGCCGATCAGCCCCATGCTGATCACAAAGACCAGTTTCATTCCATCCCCCGCGTCCTTCACGGCGTTCCAAAGCAGTGCCACGACCATGACGGCCAGCAGAATGATGCAGATGCGGATGACGAGGCTGTGGTTCAAGTTCATGAGAGTAAATTCTGCCAAACGCTATCAAACCGCTCCTCCTGCGCCAAGCACGAAGTTCAGTCATTCGGCCAAATCACTCTTTTTTATGAGGTTGGGACTCGTGAAATTCGCTTGCTGGCAGTCACTGACTTGTTGGTTCACTCCCCGCGCAGATCCAGGCAAATCACCCGCTCGCCGGTTTTCCGCATCAGGTCCTGCGACTGCTGCCGCACATAAAGCAGCCCCTGACTGAGCGCGGGCGGGCTCCAGGTGTTAAGCGCGCGAAACAACTGGCCTTGGGCGATGACTTTGGCACCGGCGGGGCTGAGATCGAGCCAGTGGAGGGAGCCGACCTCACCGAGGCAGAGGAACGCACCATCGGCCTTCAGCAGGCTGGCGCGCAGGATGCTCATCGGGCGGCCCAGATCGGCGTCGTCCCACTCGATGCGCTGCTCCCATACTTCCGCGCCGGTGTCCGCGTTCACGCAGACGAGGCGGGATTTCGGCTCCGTCTCGCCATCAATCGCATACAAATGCCCCTCGTGATAAACCGGATTCATCCAGTGGACGGCGAGTTTTTGCGACTGCCATACCTCCTTCGGCTGAAACTCTGCATCATACTCCACCATCACGCCGCCGAGCGGTCGGCCCTTCGGGTACGCGGTGGTAATGAAGACGCGATTTTTCTCAGGAATGACCACGGGCGAGGTGCCGATGGCCTGGATGTACTCATCGTCACGCCACGGAAACTTGGAATGCAGTTTTCCATTCGCGGGATCAATGCACATCAGCCCGCCGGTAGCCGGGTCGCTCTCACCTCCCGCATAGACGAGCACTTTCGTCTGCCCATGTAGCTTCGCGGGAATGGGGGAGGCGTAACTGGCTCCCCACGCGTCTTCGACGGTCCACACGACCTCACCATT
Organism: Prosthecobacter sp.; assembly: GCA_041688535.1. Classification (GTDB taxonomy): domain Bacteria; phylum Verrucomicrobiota; class Verrucomicrobiia; order Verrucomicrobiales; family Verrucomicrobiaceae; genus Prosthecobacter. The sequence continues at coordinate 1,902 of JBDNIB010000831.1, read as the reverse complement.
CTTCAAATCAAACGCCGCCACGCTCACCCCCGCCTCGGCGAGATGCGCTTTGCGCTCACGCAGGCTTTCGCTCTCGTCGAGGGCCTTTTTTTTCCCGCCCACGTTCAAGATCACGCGCCCATCCAGAATCAACGGTGTGCCGCCCGCGCCGAAGAAATCCTGCGGCACATGATATTTCGCCATTACGTCGTGCTGCCACAGCAGCTTGCCTGTTTTCAAATCAAGCGCCCGCAGCTCGCCCGTCACGCCATACGTCACCACGACGCCATCCGCGATCACCGGGCTGCCGCGCGGGCCATTGCCGAAACCGTAGCGATCCCGGTACGAGATCGGGTACTCATGCGTCCAGAAACGCTTGCCGGTTTCGCGTTGTAGGCACTCGATGGTTTCCTTGCCCTCCAGCGCATGAAAAATCACGCAGTAATCGCCGCTGATCGCAGGCGAGTTGTAACCCTCGCCCATCTGCACCTCCCACAGGGCCACCGGCTTGCCCTGCGGCCAGGATTTGAGCAGATGCGTCTCCGGGGAAATGGCATCATCCGTCGGTCCCAGCACACGCGGCCAGTCACTCGTTTGCGCACCCTGCGCCAGCGGCTTCGGTGCACCGAAATAGGTCAGGCGGTCAAACGCCTCCTGCGCGGAGCAGACGTTCAGGGCGAAAACGAGCAGAAACAGTCTCGACGTATTTTTCATGTAGCGGCAGACTAACCAAGACCATGAAGAACGCCACCCGCATCCTCGCAGTTCATGCGCTCCGCGAAAAAGAGGCGCGTGGATGACATGGGAGGAGCGCCTGCAAGCTGGCCTGCCCGCTGCGCGTTTGGTTTTTGGCGGCAGGTGATGTAGGATCACCCCTCCGAACCCCACATGACCCTGCGTTTCCAGTTTCCCTCTCTCGTTTTGGGCGGTTTTGCCGTCGCAAGTTCTCTTGTGTCGGCCGCCGAGACGTTTCCGCCGGAGCAGATCGAGTTTTTCGAGAAAAGCGTCCGCCCCGTGCTCGCGGAGCGCTGCTACGAGTGCCATGGCGCGCAAAAACATCAAAACGGCCTGCGTCTCGACTCGCGTGCGGCAGTGATTCGCGGCAGCGATTACGGCAAGGTCGTCGAACCCGGCAATCCGAGCGCCAGCAAGCTGATCAAGGCCATCAATCACGTCGCCGGTGTCGAGTCGATGCCGAAGAAGGGTGACAAGCTGCCCGCACCGCAGATCGCCGCGCTGGAAAAGTGGATCAGCATGGGGCTGCCATGGCCAGCGGAGGCCGCCGTGGCCGATCACGCCGCGCCGAAGGCCGATCCCATGCAGCATTGGGCTTACCAGCCCGTGAAAAAACCGGCGCTGCCAGTTGGATTCACCGGCAATCCGATCGACGCCTTCGTCGGTGCCAAACTGAAAGCCGCAGGACTCGATTTCGCCGCACCCGCCGATCCGGCCACGCTGATCCGCCGCATCTACCTCACGCTCACCGGACTGCCGCCGACTTATGCCGAATCGCAGCAGAAACTCGATCTGGGCACGCTGATCCCACAACTGCTCGCCAAACCCGCCTACGGCGAGCGCTGGGCGCGTGTGTGGCTCGATGTCGTGCGTTATGCGGACACGAATGGCTACCAGGTCGCCGGTCGCTCGAATTTCTACCCGTATGCCTACACATATCGCGACTGGATCGTGAAGGCGTTGAACGACGACATGCCGTATGACCAGTTCGTGAGCTATCAGCTCGCGGCGGACCGCATGACCGCGACCACGCCGAACTCGCCGCATCAGGCCGCGCTGGGCTTTTACAATGTCGGCGAGCGTTTCATCAATGACCGCCTGCTCATCGCCGACGACCGCATTGATGTCATCGGTCGCGGCTTGATGGGCCTGACGGTCGCCTGCGCGCGCTGTCACGATCACAAGTTC
>JBDNIB010000830.1:0-2869 GCA_041688535.1 Prosthecobacter sp. | reverse complement strand
GTCATCCATCGCTTCGTTGATGTCCTGGGACTGGGCCGGTGTGAGTTCGATACGGATCATGGGCAATGCCCGTCGGATGATAGCCAAGCCCACCGTTTATCGAGCCTTCTTTTTCACAAAACTTGATGACGGGGAGTATAAATCCACCGGGGCTGCCATTCTTGAGCTGCGCGACCTTCAAGCTCCACCATCCGCCTTCTGAATGAAAACCTGGATCTGGAAGCATCTTTGCTACCTCTAAAAACTCCCGTACGGTCGTTCCGCGTGACACATAATGAGTGCCAGGTTTTCTGAATCCCTTGGTGGCCGTGACCGCGATGCTGTTCTCGACGCGCGGGCCATACTCTCTCTTCGGAAACGGGAGATTCGAGTCAAATAGGTAACAACTCGACACGAAGAGAGTGAGAACCAAGAGAAGCTTCGATTTCATTTTTCGATCCTATCGAACTTGATCAGGGATGGCAATCTGGCAGTTCGATTTAAAGCTGGAGTGATGTCACTTCGCCACCACGCCCGCCTCACCGACCTCCCAGCCGTAGCCAGCCGCGCGAATCGCAACGGCAGTCGCATTGGCCGGCCATGCGGCGCTGAGTTGGTCTTTGAAGAATGCCTTCGTTGTGACCCATTTGCCGTTGATCTGCGCCTGCATCACCCACCAGCGGGTTTGTGACATCCACCGCACATCGCTGTGCTGCCAGACGACGGTGAGTTTGCCATCGGGTATGACTTTGCCGACGACTGGCGCGGGCAGGCTCGATTGACTGGGCCACGGTGAGGCGGGCGGAATCGCATGCGTGGTGTAAACGCGTTCCTTCGTGTAGGTGCCGATCTTGCCGAGGTTTTTGTGCAGCGCGCCAAAGTTCCAATGGAAGTGGCCGGGCGTCATCTTGAGGCCGCGCTCACGCAGCGCGCTCATCTGGTGCAAAATCTCGCCCGCATTGCGATCTTCGCCGATCTTCGACGTATTCATGCCCGGCCAGATGTGGCGGCCCTGCGTGTTCTGCTCCAGCCACCAATCGTAGTAGGTGATGAAGCCGAGCTTCGGCCGGTCAATCGTCCAGTAGAGCTGCGGCGTGAAGTAATCCACCCAGCCGCTTTGCAGCCATTTCTTGGAGTCCGCGCCGAGATCCTCAAACGGATCGAGCCCGCCGCCAGTGCCAGCGGGAAAATTCGGCCGCCACAATCCAAACGGACTGATGCCGAACTTCACATGGCGTTTCTCCGCCTTGATACCCTCGTAAATGATGCGCACCGTTTCATCGACATTCTGCCGCCGCCATGCCGTGAGTTCTAGCGGCCCACCAGCGGCTTTGTAGCGCGCAAACGTGTTGCTGTCGGGGAACTCGATCTTCTTCTTGGCTGCATTCGTGAGTGGATACGGATAGAAGTAATCGTCGATGTGAATGCCATCCACGTCATAGCGCCGCGTGACATCCATGATCACCGCGATGGCCTGTGCGCGCACTTCTGGGACACCGGGGTCCATCCATGTGTCAGGGCCGTATTTCATCGTCCACTCGGGATGCTTGCGGACGATGTGATCCGCGCTGGGTACCCGTTTTTCACCGGCGAGCGCACGATACGGATTGAACCACGCATGCAGTTCCATCCCACGCTTGTGCGCTTCATCAATCGCAAACGTCAGCGGGTCCCACAGTGGCGACGGTGCAACGCCCATCTGCCCCGTCAAAAACGGCGACCACGGTTCGAGTTGCGACGCATACATCGCATCGCCCGCCGGACGCACTTGGAAAATGAGTGCGTTGAGTCCCACGTTGGCCGCCGAGTCGATGAGCGTCCGCAACTGCTCCTGCTGCTTCGCCACGGGCAGCCCAGGCTCGCTGGGCCAGTTGATGTTATGAACCGTTGCAATCCACGATCCACGTAGCTCACGCGCCGGCGGCGGCACACTGGTTTGCGCGTGCAGCGTGGCCGCAAAGGAGGCAAGAAAGATCAAAACGCGCGACAACATGCGGTTTGCATACCTTTCCTGCCTCCTGACTGCAAGCGCTGCGCTCATTTCACCTTCTGCCCGCTCCAATCCGGCCACCACGCCTCGAACTCGGACGGCCGCACGCGGATGCGCACGATGCTGCCCATCGTGAGAGCCAGCAGTTTTTCCTCGACCAGCTCAATGAACCTGGCGCGGTCACTGGTAGTGATGTTCCGGGTGGCCCAGCGGCGCAGCTCGTCGGCGGCCTGCATTTTGCTGAGCCGCCGCACCACCACATCGCGGGTGAAATCCGCGATCTCCGTCCGGTAGCGGAAGGAGACCGGGTCTGGCTCGCCGAGGTCGTCACGGATGAGGCCATAGCGCCCACAGGACTCCTCATAAGCATGCGCAAAGACCTCCCGCAGCAGCTCGACGCGGTTCAGCTCATACACGCCGAGGATGCCCGTGGTGTAGTCCCGCACCGGCATGCCAGTGAAGGACAGCGGACACAGATTCGCCCGGATGAGCGGAATGTTCGCCGCGAGGCGTGAAGTGCGTTTGTTCCCGTCCTCGAAGGGTTGCAGATACGGCATCTGCACCATGAGGAAGAAACAGCACTCCAACGGATCGCGGATCGCATCGGCTTTTTGCAGGATGAGGTCAAAGCACTCCTCGATAAGCGCGGGGTTATTCGTCGGGTGAAACACACTCCCGCCGATGCCCACCGCAATGCTACGCAGGGCACCCTCCGCCTTCGAGTTCTTCAGCAAGCCCTCAGTGAGCACCGAGTGCAGATTGAGAAAAGTGTAGCGGTTAAAGCCCAGCTCGGCCTGCGACTCGACGAGGAATTCGATGGCTCGCTTGTGATTGAGGATCATGCGGGCCTCCAGCGCCCGCACTGGATCTTCACTGTCCCCTTGCTGGAGCAGGAAATCC
>JBDNIB010000096.1:0-4996 GCA_041688535.1 Prosthecobacter sp. | reverse complement strand
CAGTGCCGCCCAGGCCAAGCAGAGTGTCCAAGCCCTGCGAACGCTGCTGTCTAAGCCGACCGACCCTTCGCACAATCTCGATACCGTCGTCGCCTCCCGGCGGGAGGACAAAAAAATCACCCGACAGATTGATGAGGCCCTGTGCCGCTCCTTTGTCACCGAACTGGAGCGGGAGGACATCGAGGCCCTAGCCAACTCGCTGTATAAAATTCCCAAGACCGCCGAAAAAATCGCTGAGCGCGTGCTGATTAGCAGCGAACGGCTGGCCAGGGTGGATTTCTCCCGCCAGATCAAGATGATGGAGGACGCCGTCGAGATCGTCGTCACCATGGTCAGTGAGCTGCGGAAAAAACTCCACCTGGAGCGAGTCAAAAGCCTCAACGAGCGCATCCAGCAGGTCGAGGGCGAGGCGGACAAGCTCATGCTGGAACTGCTGCGCGAGTTGTACAAAAAGGAGCAGGACGCCGTGCTCGTCATCGTGCTCAAGGACCTCTACGACCTCATCGAGAAGGTCGTGGACCGCTGCCGCGACGCCGGCAACGTCGTCGCCCACATCGTGTTGAAGAATTCCTGATCCCGCAGCCGACCGCGTCCCATGACTTCCGCGCTGCTCCTGCTTTTCCTGGTACTCTTGGTAGTGCTCGCCTTCGAGTACATCAACGGCTTTCATGACACGGCGAACGCCATCGCCACCGTGGTCTCCACCAAGGTGCTCACGCCGCGTCAGGCGTTGCTGCTGGCCTCCAGCATGAACCTCGTCGGCGCGTTTTGCGGTCAGGCGGTGGCCAAGACGATCCACAGCGGCATCGTGGATGACAAGGTGGTCACGGTCACGTCCATGACCATTTTATGCGCCATGCTCGGCGGCATCGTGTGGAATCTCATCACTTGGTGGTTTGGCATGCCCTCCAGCTCCAGCCATGCGCTCATCGGCGGGCTGGTCGGCTCGGGTCTGGCCTCGGCCAATGGCCGCTGGGACATCCTGATCTGGTCGCGGGCCAAGGCGGACGGCAGCATGGAAGGCATCTACCACAAGGTCGTGATTCCCATGATCACTTCGCCGGTGCTCGGCTTGGTGGGCGGTTTCCTCGTCATGGGATTCCTGTTCTGGCTGATTCGGAACTGGCGGCCGCACACGATCAACCGCACCTTCTCCTGGCTGCAAATTTTCAGCGCTGGCTACATGGGCTTCGGCCATGGCCTTGCGGACGCGCAGAAGACCATGGGCGTGATCATGCTCACCCTCTTCGCCGCCACCACGGCGGGGGATTTGGACAACGTCCCTACTTGGCTGAATTTCCTCAAAGTGCCGGACAAATCCGCCGCGATCCCCGTCTGGATCATCATGACCTGCGCGGTCGTCATGGCCGCCGGCACCTATGCGGGCGGCTGGCGCATCATCAAGACGCTCGGCCACAAGATGGTCAAAATGAAGCCGGTTCACGGCTTCGCGGCGGAAACCACCGCCGCCACGATCCTCGCCGTCACCGGCTACATGGGCATGCCCGTCTCCACCACGCACACGATCACCACCTCCATCATGGGCGTCGGTGCCGCGAAACGCTGGAACTCCATCCGCTGGACGCTCATTGAGCGCATCGTCTGGGCCTGGATCATGACCATTCCGGCCAGCGCACTGCTGAGCTTCCTGTTCTTCAAAATCCTCGGCTAAGCGCCCACGTTTGCCAGCGCTGCCCGTAGTGCGGACACCATGCGGCCGATCTCATCCAGCGTGACGCATAGCGGCGGCATCAGCACGAGGGTGTTGCCGATGGGACGCGTTAGCAGGCCGTGTCGGCGGGCCGCGAGGCAGACTTTGACCCCCAGTCTCAAATCGGGCGAATCAATCGTCATTGCCGCGATCATGCCGCACTGCCGAAAACCGGGCAGATCGGCCATCAGTCCGCCCAAATGCGCGATTTTCTCCGGCAACTGCTCCAGCACACGCTCGTCGCGGAAGACGCGCAAACTCGCCAGCGCTGCCGCACAGCCGAGCTGGCTGCCCGCGTAGCTGTGACCGTAGAAAAACGTGCGCCCTTCGCCGGGTTCGCCCAAAAAGCCCTCAAACACGCGTTCGGTCGTCAAAGTGACCGCGAGCGGCAGATACCCCCCCGTTAGCCCCTTCGCGAGGCAGAGAAAGTCAGGAACGACGCCTGCGTGTTCGCAGGCAAACATTTTCCCGGTGCGGCCAAAGCCCGTCATGACCTCGTCGAGGATCAAAAACACATCCTGCGCCGCGCACCATGCATCCAGCGACTTCAGCATGTCTTGCGGCCACAGGCGCATGCCAGCAGCGCCTTGGATCAGCGGTTCGATGACCACGGCGGCGATGCGCGACGCATCCAATGCGGCGACTTCATCCAAGCTAGAAACACTGAGAACGCGGTAGCCAAAATCGTTGCCGCTGCCCTTGAACAGTGGAATGCCGCCGAGGCTCGCGGCACCGAGCGTGTCGCCGTGATATGCGCGATCAAAGGCGATCAATGTGTCGCGTTCCGGTCGGCTGTTTTGCTTCCAGTACTGCAAGGCCATGCGCACCGCCGATTCGATGGCCGTGGAGCCGTTGTCGGTGAAAAAAGCGCGCGTCAGCTTCCCGCCCGGCAGCAGATCCACGAGTTCCTTCGCCAGCCAGATCGCCGGTCCATGGGTGAAGCCGAGGAACGAGGTGTGCGCCACCTTGCCGAGCTGTTCGATGATCACCGCATTGATCACGGGATGGCAATGGCCGTGGATGTTGGTCCAGATCGAGGCATTGCCGTCGAGGTATTCTTTGCCGTGTTGATCCCGCAGCGTGCAGCCCTGCCCGTTCACCAGCAGCAGCGGCTCATGCTCCGGCGCGCACCACTGCCGCATCGGCGTGAAGAGGTGCCAGAGATGGCGTTTGTCGAGATCGATCAGGGATGGTTTATTCATCGTTTGGCGGCGACCCACGAGCCGCAGGTTGCGATCAGCGTGTTCAGCACCAGGCCGTAAATCCCGGGATGAAAGCCGGAGTTCTTCAGCAGCGTCATGCAGCCGTCGCCTTGGGCGGGCACCCAGAAAAACGACAGGGCAAACACCAGCCCGCTGAGCATGCCCGCAAACACCGGTCCGGCGCGCATGCCCTTCCAGTGAATCGCGATCATGAAAGCCGGTGCGAGCTGCAGCAGCATGTCGAACTTCATCTCCAGCAGCTCCACCAGCGTCAGTTTGGTGCCGGAATTGTTCAGCCACACCGCTAGTGCGGCCAACGTGAGCATGAAGAAGGTAGAAACGCGCTTACCCAGCCGCGTCAGCGCCTCCTGGCTCGCTTCCGGTCGCACAAAGCCCGCGTATAGGTCTTTCGTCACCATGCTGGAGATGGAGAGCAGCGCGGAGTCCGCTGTGGACATGATCGCGCCCAGCACGGCGGCAAAAATCAGCACCACCACCGCATGGCCGAACAGCGTCTGCTCCTGGATGTGGCGCAGCATCACGCCCAGCACTGCGTCGGTGCTCGCGCCTTGCAATTCACCCGCCAGATGCGCTGCCGCCGTCACACCGACCAGCACCGCGATCAGCGCCGTGCAGAGCGGCATGAAGGCCATCACCGCTAGGCTTTTGCGCAGCGTGGCCGCTGATTTCGCCGCGTAAATGCGCTGAATCGCCTGCGGATACAGCGCCGCGCCCACGCCCAGCAGGAAAATGTAGCTGATCCAGTTCCGCACCTCCGGCGCTTTCGGCGGCAGCACCTTCTCCGGTGCGGTTTGCAGCAGTCTGCGGGTGGTTTCCGCCAGGGTGCCGTATTCCGCAAAAATCAGCACCAGTAGCACTGCAAAACCCAGCGCCATCACGCCGCCCTGGATCACATCCGTCCACGCCACGGCACGGAAGCCGCCCATCGTCTCATACACCAGCATGATGCCCGCCAGCACCACCACGCCCCACAGGAAGGCCGTTTCAGGGTGTAGCGTCGTCAGTCCCTCCACCACGCGGCCCATCGCGGTGAGCTGTGCCAGGAAGAAATTCGCCAACCCCGCCACCATGATCAGCGTCGCCAGCAGGTTCAGACCGCGATGATTGAAGCGATGGTGCAAATAATCCGTCGGCGTGATGAACGAATGCTGTTTCGCCAGCTTGAACAGCTTCGGCGCAAACAGCAGGTACGTCACCACGATCGCTGTCATGAAATGCACGCAGGTCAGCCACGCGAAGCCGATGCGGTAGGCCTTGCCCGTGTAGCCCAGGATTGTATTCCCGCTGTACTGTGTGGCAAAGAGGGTGAGCAGCAGGACGAAAAATCCCACGCCCTGGCCGCCGAGGAAATGATCCCGCAGCGTGTTCTCCTGCCGCGCCCCGCGTGCCAGCCAGCCGATCCCGATCAAGGAAACCAGATACAGCCCGATGAACGCCAGCGCACCTGGACCAAACGGCAGCGTGTCCGTGGCCGTTGCGATCATGCCGCGTCCTCCTCATCCGCCGGCCAGCGGGCTACGAGAAGCCAGGCCGTGAAGCACGAGATGCCGAACGATCCCGCTACCGACACCACCACCCACAGCGGCAGTCCTACCAGCATCCGCGCATCCTCCGCCGGCCAATACCACGGCACCGCAATCCCAAACAGCACCGCATACACGGACCAGATCCGCCAAGAGAGATAGTTGTGCGCAGGTGTCTTCAATGTGGGCGATCCATGACGGTTGCGGGATGCTTTGTCGAGCGGAAGGCGATAACAAATCTTGCGCAGCAGCTCTGGGATGGACAAACGGCGTCGGTAGATGAAAGATGCCGTGCGAAGCATGATCCTCACCCTGCCAGAACGTATTCACGCTGACGGACTGTTGCCTTTCATCGGGCACTTGTCAGGGGTCGGGCAGGAGCAAGAAATTCAAATCAACTGAGCCAATTGCAAAACCTCAGCGAAGGAATGGGGGCTAGCGGTTCACTCCCCCCCTGGCGGAGAGATTTTGATCTCGAAGTCCACATTTGTAGCGTCGGTGGGATGACGGTTTGCCAAAACAGCCCTCTTTCTGTCGTT
>JBDNIB010000829.1:0-3113 GCA_041688535.1 Prosthecobacter sp. | reverse complement strand
TTCAAGCAGGCGACGTGGGCCATGGTTTCGATGTTCAAGAAAGGAAAGGTCTTCATCGCCCCAAGTCTGAACGTCTCGGAGTACATCATCGAAGAACGAGAGGACGAACTGGAAGCCAAGATCCTGGAGCTTCAAGACTCCGACCCCACTTTGGAAATCTGCACCACCGAGGACTTTGATCCCACGTTCCTGCCCGGCTTGAAAAAGGATTTGGAGATTTTGACCGAGCTAGTCGCCGCCTGGGAGCAGGTTCAAGAAGACCCTAAGCTCGATGAGTTTCTCCGCCAGTTGAAGGGTGACTTGCTGTCTCCTTCCATCAACCATGCGGCGAAGCTCAAGGCCGGCTCGCCACGTCTTGTCGTCTTCTCTGAGTCCAAAGAAACGACGCACTATCTCAAGCGCGAACTCGAAAAGCATGGCTTCGACAGCATCCTCACCATCGACGCTGCCTCGCGGAAGGACCGCATGCCCATTGTGCGCGCCAACTTCGACGCCAATGTTCCGCCAGATGAGCAGTCGGACGATTACCAGATCATCATCTCCACCGAGGTGCTGGCAGAAGGTGTCAATTTGCACCGCGCCAATGTCATCGTGAACTACGACACGCCGTGGAACTCCACCCGCCTCATGCAGCGCATCGGCCGTGTGAACCGCATCGGTGGCACAGCGGACCGCATTCATATCTTCAACTTCTTTCCCACCGCCCAGGTGGATGCGGGCATCGACTTGAAGAAGAAAGCCATCGTCAAGCTCCAGGCCTTCCACTCGGCGCTGGGCGAAGATAGTCAGATCTACTCCACCGATGAAGAGGTGGACAACTTCGGCCTCTTCGATGCTGCCGAGATTCAGGAAGAGCGTGACGAGAGCCTCGCCTATCTCATGGAACTGCGGGCCTTCAAAAAGAACAACCCCGACCGCTTCCGTGAGATTCGCAATCTGCCGCTGCGTGCCCGTGTCGGGCGCAAGGACCGCCACCGTGAAGGAGCCACCCTCACCTACATCCGCAATCACCGGCGCGATGCATTCTATTACTGCCCGGCGGAGGGCGTGCACGAAGAACTCAGCTTCGTCGAAGCCGCCCGCATCTTCAAAGCCACCACTGGTGAAAAAGCCATGCCACTGCATGAGCAACACCACGCTCATGTGAATGCCGCCATCGCGCAGTTCAAAGAAACCTTGCACCAGGAAGCCGCCATCGGTCAGGTCGTGGACCACCAGATGGGACCGAACGAATCCAAAGCGTTGCGCTTCCTCGCGGTATTTATCAATCACCCCACTCTTGCCACCGAGGATGAGAAGTTCCTCATGCGTGCCGCACAGACCGCCATCAAACGTGCCGCCTTTGCCCGCCTTCAGCGTGATCTTAATACACTGGAGAGGGCGCACAAAAAGACGCCTCTTCAGGCTTCCGTGCTGTTGGACAAGACTTTGGAAATCCTCAGCAAATATCCTCTTCAAGAGAATGCAGACGAGCGCGTTGAAGACGCACGCGGCGGCCTTTCCACGGTGGAACTCGCACCCGCCATCATCCTCTCCGAGTCCTTCGCTGGGCATTGACCTTTTTCTGGCAAGCTTCTACTCTAACAACATGAGCACACGCCAACTAAACCTCAGCGACTTCGCCGCGCATTGCCTGGATGAGATGAAGGCCATTCAGGGTGGAGACACCGTGATCGAAATCCTCAGCAACGGTGGCAAAGTCATCGCTGTGATCAATCCACCGCCAGCAGAACCGGAAGGCACGCTGGGCGACTGGATCGGCAGTGGTGCAGGCACGGTGAAGTTCGCGCCTGGCTATGATCCCGATGAGCCTGCCTTCGCCCCGGAGGAGTGGGAAGAGTTCTCGCATTCTAACGAGGACTGATCTCCACCTCCGATGAAATACCTCCTCGATACCAATGCTTGGATTTGGTTGTTCTCCGAACCAGGCAAAATCCGCAAGTCTGTGCGGGATGCTCTGAATCGTGAAGACCGCATTGGCCTCTCGCCCTTGAGCATTGTCGAGGTGGCCCAGAAGTCGGCCAAGGGCCGTCTCGACTTCTCCTTGCCTTTGGATCGTTGGGTGCGGAATGCCATGCCTCCTTCTCGTCTGGTGCTCCAGCCTCTGACTGCTGAAATTGCTCTCCGTGCATATCAGTGGCCTGCTAATTTCCACGGAGACCCTGCCGACCGCATTATTGCTGCCACGGCTGTCATCGGCCATTTGATCCTCGTCACTTCGGATGAAAAGCTCCTCGCGAGATCCGATCTTCACACTCTCTCCACTCGCTGATTCATGGCCATTTCTCTCTCACTCCAACCGCTTCTTCGTCAGCCCTACAAGAGAGACACCTACCACGCCATCCTGGAAAACATCCTCCCCAGTGGCACGCTTCAGCTTCTTCAGTCTCCCCAGCCGATCATCGCCACCTGCGACTTCGTGACGGGCACGGCTCAAATCGGCAGCATCGCGTTACCAGACGGCAGCACCATCGCCCTTCTGGAGGTTCACGTCGCAGATCAAATCAAGCTCGCGCGCAACCGCGTCGCCCTGCGGAACTTCGTCGCCCGCTTCATTGATGAAGCCAGCACCACCGCCGTGCTCGCCGTCTTCCATCAGCCTGGTAAACCAGATTGGAGGCTCACCTACGCCTGCAAGCGCAGTCAACTCGACGATGACACCCTGGAGATCACCAGCACTCAGACTGCCCCGCGTCGTTACACCTTCCTGCTCGGACAAAACGAACCCTGCAAGACTGCCGCCGGGCGTCTTGCGGAACTCCGTGAAAAAGCCGAGCATCTCACCCTCGAAGACGTGGAGAAAGCCTTCTCCGTCGAGCGCCTCAACAAAGACTTCTTCAAGGACTACAAGAAGCACTACGAGACCTTCACCTCCCACCTCCTATCACCAGCGGACGCCAAAGCCACCCGCACCGCTTTCGGCATCGACAAGATCAGTGACAAAGACGACCAGGACAAAGCCGACAAACCCATCCGTGACTTCGTCAAGCGCATGCTCGGCCGCCTCGTCTTCCTGCACTTCCTGCAAAAGAAAGGCTGGATGGGCTGCAAAGCAGGCGGAAAAACTTGGACCGGCGGCGATCCCGACTTCCTCGCCAGCTACTTCACCCTCG
>JBDNIB010000828.1:0-6452 GCA_041688535.1 Prosthecobacter sp. | reverse complement strand
TACCGACCGTCACGAAAATGCAGCAACGCTAGGCCGTCCTGCAACGCTTGATCCGCCTTTTGGAACTGGTCCGCGTGCTCGTAAATGCGCGCCAGATCATAGAGCGCGTCCAGCTTGCGCTGCGGGTCTTTTTGATCGGCCAGTTTGGCAAAAAAACTCGCCGCGCGCTCTGGAAACCCCGCCTGCAATAGCAGTTGGGCCACCTGCCGCGCCAGATCAATGTCCTGCGGCTGCAATTTCGCCGCACGCTCATACGCATCCGCCGCCTCAGCATTTTTACCGCCCGCCAGCGCCATGCCGCCCAGCTCGACCCACATCGGCGGTCCCTGCGGATCATCCGGCGACACCAGTTCGGCGGCTTTTTTGATCAGCGTGAACGCCGTCGCCGGATCTGCCAGCTCCCGCGCCACCGCCGCACGCGATTGCAACAACGTGAGGTTTTTTTCATCCAGCTTGAGCAGCGCGTCATACAACTGCGCCGCCTTTTTCAAATCACCGCTGCGCCGGATCAAATGCGCCTCCACGATCTTCACCGCCGCAAACTTCGAGGTCGCCGCCTGCTGGGTGACATTCTCCACCAGCAGCTTCGTCGCATCATGCTTCTCATACAGCGCCCACAGCAGATCCAGCACCCGCCCATACTCCGGCTGCTGCACCAACAGCGACAAGTACTCGTTCGCCAGCCGCGTCTCCCGCTCCGACCACGCCTTGTCCGCCGTCTGCGCGGAAGCGTTCAAGCCCAGCACGAGCATGAACGTCATCCCCAGACGCCTGAAGCGAGACAAATGGCCTGCGGTGAGCAACATAGTAGGCAGCGATCATAAACGCCTTTGGCAGAGCCGCCAAGCTGCAACAGAGCGCTCGTTGAAGCCGTTTGCTCTGCCCCCATGAATCGATTTTTCCTCCTCGCCGCATTCGTTTTCGCCCCCACCCTGCACGCCCAGATCAAAATCCCGGAGCAGACCGAGACGGACAAGCGGCTACCAGCCAAGGGCGGTAGCTGGAGCCTGCGAGAGGCGGTGGTGAAGGATGCGACGCTGCCACGCGTGCTGTTAATCGGTGATTCGATCGCCAACGGCTATCTGGAACCGGTGCGCAAGGCCCTGGAAGCAAAGGCGAACATTGACGCGTGGATCACGCCAATCTCGCAGGCGGACAAAAACCTCGGCAGCACGTTGGAAGCAATTTTGGGCCAACACGAGTATGCGGTGGTGCATTTCAATCTCGGCCTGCACGGCTGGCAGCCGGGACGCATCCCGGTAGGCCAGTTTGAGCCGCTCACTCGGCTCATGGTGCAGAACCTGCGCAAGTTTGCACCGAAGGCGAAGCTGATCTGGGCCACGATCACGCCGGTGACGGTTAAAGGCGAGCCGGAGAAGCTCAACCCGGAAATCCAGCCGACCATTGACGCGCACAACGCGATGGCGCTCAAGGTCATGAAGGAAGAAGGCGTGGCCATCAATGATCTAGGCACCCTGATGATGCCACACCTGCCACACGCCGCCGGTGACATGTTTCACTGGAAGAAAGACGGCATGGTCTTCATCGTGAACGCCGTCAGCGAGGCGCTGAACAATGCCCTGGCCCGCTGATTCACGGACACCTTACCTCAAGAGCTTCGCGAGGTCAGGAGTCACCTTACGGAGTTCTGTGGCAATGATGCCGGCGATGACCTCTGCGCCGTGGGCGTTGAGGTGTGTGTGGTCTGTTTGGCCGTCTTTGCCGGGCGGATTGAAGGTGTCGGACTCGACGGGGCCGAGTTTGTTATGCAGAGCAACGCTGAGCGTGAAGAGATCGACGAGCGGCACCTTTTTTTCAGTGGCGACTTGGCGCGCGGCATCGGCCCAGGGTTGGAGTTCGCCGCGAATCTTGCCTTCGACGAAGGTGCGGCGGGTGAGGGAGGTGACGAGGACGGGCTGGGCATCGATGGCGCGGGCTTCCTCGATGAAGCGGATCAAATTCTCGCGGTAGGTGGTCGCAGGATCGGTTTCGCGCTTCGGGCCTTTGCCGGGCATGTCGTTGTGACCGAACTGGATGAGGACGAAGGCGGGTTTGGAGTCGATGGCTTTCTGCCAGTTGCCGGTGTCGCGAAAACTTTTGCTGCTCTGACCGCCACCGGCGAAATTCAGGCATTCGGCACCGGGACCGAGCAGTTTCGCGAAGGCCGCGCCCCAGCCAGCTTTGTCGGTGACGGTGGAATCACCGGCAAGTGCGACGCGCGTTGGAGTTTCGGCGGCGTGGACGGTGAGGAGGCTGCAAACGAGGGCGAGAAGGCAGTGGCGGAGCATGCCGGATTTAACGTGCGACCAGCCGCCATCTCGCACGATGAATCACGCGACCGATGTGCAGCCAACTGTCCTCAAAATCAGTCGTGGGATAGAAGAAGGCGTCATCAGTCCAGTCGAGGCGCTGAAACTGCTGCGTGCGGCACTCAAAGCTGAGCAGCGCATCCTCAAAGTAGGGCTGGTCGTCGGTTTTTAGCAGGAACTCGCCGTCAGGAGCGAGGATGCGCGTCAGACCGTCGAGGAACTCGTTTTGGTTCACCATGCGGCGTTCGGCGTGCTTCTTTTTCGGCCACGGATCGGGACACAGCAGGTGCAGACGGCTCACGCTGGCGCGTGGCAGCAGCCAGGCGACGGTGTAGGCGCTTTCGAGGCGCATGACGCGGGCGTTCGGAAGCTGCATGCGTTCGATTTTGCGCATGGTTTTGTCCACGCGCCCCAGCATGCGCTCCATACCGAGGAAATCGCGCTCCGGGTGCTGTGCGGCCATACCAGTGAGGAAGGTGCCGTCTCCGCAACCGAGGTCGATTTCGAGCGGCCGGGCGGGATCAGGGAAGATCTCGGCGGGCGTGAGTTCGCGAAAGTAGTCGGGAGGCGTGAAGAGGGCGGACACTGCGCATGGAGTGCCGATGAATGGCGGCTCTGCCAAGCGAAGTTTTTCCCAAAATGGCGGCGCTTGAGCGGCACGGCGGGCTGTTTATGATAGGACTGAAGTTTTCCCGACCCATCATGCCCATTTACGAGTTCTACTGCCCCGACAATAACAAGCTCTACTCCTTTCTCGCCCGCACGCTGTCCTTGCGCGACAAAGTGCCACTCTGCCCGGATGGCGAGGGTCTGAAATTGGAGCGACGTGTGTCGCGCTTTGCGGTGATCGGCAAGGCGCAGGAGGAGACGGCGTATGATCCGTTCGCGGGCATGGACGAGTCGAAAATGGAGAGCTTCATGGCGGACATGGAGCGTGATATGTGCGGCATGGACGAGAACAACCCAGATCCGCGCCAGCTCGGCCATTTCATGCGCAAAATGACCGATATGATGGGCGACAAAACGCCACCGGAACTGCGCGAGATGGTGCGCCGTCTCGAAGCGGGCGAAGACCCCGAGAAGCTGGAAGAGCAATTCGGCGGGATGGATGAAGGTGAGGCAGGTGAGGCGCTCTTCACGCAGATGCTCAAACGCGCCAAGGCCACGCGCAAGAAGCCGCAACGCGACCCGAAGCTCTACGAGATGCGGGATTTTGTGAAGGCGTGAACGGTGAAGCCGCTCATTGACTCACGGACACCGCACCCATCGCGGGCACCATGATTTCATCACCAGCTTTGAGCGGTGTGCCGGCATCCAGGCGGTTCATTTCGCGGATGCGTTCCGGCGTGGTGGTGAACTGCTGGGCGATGCTGTCGATCGTGTCGCTGCGGTCCACACGGTAGGCCAAAATGCCCCGGTGCATATCAGCGGCAGCAGGTGGTTTTGGCGCTATGGGAGCGGGGGCAGGAGGGAATGCTGGTGCAAGGGAGGTATGCGCGGGCGCGGGTGCAACCGGCAGACTAAAATTTGGCAGCGGGAAGGTGTCGGTACTCGGATGGTTCACTTTCGGCGTTTGCACGACGACGCTCGTGCTGCGGCGGCCGGGAATACTGAGGCGCTGGCCGACGAAGATTTTGTTGGCGTCTTTGATGCGGTTCGCGCTCGCCAGATCCGCCGTGCTCATCTTGTGGCGGATGGCGATGGCCTTGAGGCTGTCGCCTTTTTTGACGGTGTAGGACGTGGATGAGGAACGCGTCGTCGAGCTACCGCCAGGCGCGGACGGCTGATAGCTGACGGGAAGCGTCGAAGTGCTGCGGTGCGGCGAGGAAACGAGGAGCGTCTGGCCCACGGTGACGGATTCGCCACTGAGGCGGTTGAGCTGCTGGATTTCGCCGACGCTGACGCGGTGCTTCGTGGCGACGCTCCACATTGTGTCGCCTGGACGCACGACATAGGTGGTGTGGGCGGCAAGGTCGGTGCCGCCATCGTAGCGGGGGCCGGAACTGCCTTTGCTGCCCCGTTGGATGCCGCTCACATCGCGTTCGAGATCACCCAGGCGAGCGTTTTGCACCTTGTCACTCGCGACCAGCTTTGACACTTGGCTGCTGATGTCGCCGGTGGGGCCGTAGTGCTTGGGAGCCGCCGCCTTGGGCGCAGGCGTGGATTTTTTGGGTGCAGCCTTCGTACTCGTCCCATAGCCCGGAGGCGGCGGGGGATAACTGTAGTTGGCCGGAGCCTGAATGGCAGCGGCGGATTGCCTGGAGACCGGTTGCCGCGCCGCGCCACTCGCAGGGTAGCCTGGTGGTGGCGGCACCCGGGAGGTGTTCGTGGTTTGAGCGGAGACCGGCAGGAAAGCCGCGAATGCCGCGCAAAAAACCCCGCAGGGGGCCAGCACTCGAAAAGGTGTGAGCGGGGTTTTCATATGACTATTGTAGAAAATTATGTTGTTAATTCAAATAAATAATTTAGATAACTGAATAAATTTTGAAATTTAGCCCTTTCATTGCCTTGACAGCCCAATTTCTGGTCGCTTTCTCCGCGCTGGGGGGCAGTGCGTACTCACTCGTCTGGCTGGAGCAGCAGCAGGCGGCGATTCCCCTACCAAACCAGCCGCGCTGGGATGTGACCGCGCCGCTGGTCATCGTGGATGCGGGTCACGGCGGGCATGACGGCGGGGCCGTCGCCAACGGTGTCATCGAAAAAAATCTCGCACTCGACCTCGCCCAGCGTCTCAAGCGTGAACTCGAAGCCGCCGGTCTGCGGGTGTACATGACGCGCACGGGGGATCAATTCCTCGAACTGGAAAAGCGGGCCGCGATCGCCGGCCAGCACCGGGCAGCGGCCTTTGTCAGCGTCCACCTCAACACCGAAGGCGCAGGCAATGAGGCCGAGGGTATTGAAACCTACTACGCTGATGCAACACCGCTGTCCGCACGGCAGCTCAGCGCGAAACCGCCTAAAAAATCGCCCAGCAGCGCCGAACTGGCCGAGCGCGTGCAGCGCATGGTCTGTGCCGCGACGAAGGCGCAAAATCGCGGCACCAAGACGCGCAACTACACCGTCGTGGTCCAGGCACCCTGCCCCGCAGTGCTCGTCGAGTGCGGTTTCATCACCCACAGCGAGGAAGTCGCCCGATTGAAAAGCGAAACGCATCGTGATCAGATCGCCGCTGGCATCGCACGCGGCGTGGCGCTATTTTTACAGGCGCAACCCGCGCCGCAGCTCGTGGCGGGATCGTGAGGCTGAAAAACATGCGGGCAATGCGGTGCTTTCTGGCGTAAACCAGCGCACGTTTTGCCCGAATCTTCCGCCAGCACCACTGCACCGCTCCGCCGCACGTTTTACACGCTGGGGTTGTTCGCGCTGCTGTCAGCGACGTTCTATGCCGTGTTTTCCGCCGTGGATTATCAGTGGAACTGGGCCGGCGCGTGGAAATACCGCCAGCAATTCGGCATCGGCTGGCTGACGACCCTGGGCATCTCCCTGGTGGCGATGGTGGTGAGCGTGGTACTGGGCTTTGTTCTCATGCTGGGCCGCCGCGCGCCATGGGAGCCGCTGCGCATGCTGTGCAGCGGCGTGGTCGAGCTGGTGCGCGGATCGCCACTGCTGGTGCAGTTGCTCATCGGCCATTACATCATTGCCAAGGCAGTGAACATCTCCGAGCCGGTGGTTACGGGTATCATTTTGCTCGGCATTTTTGAGGGGGCTTATCTCGCGGAGATTTTTCGTGGCGCGGTCGAAAGCATCAGCGCATCACAGCTTGAGGCCGCGCGGGCGGTGGGGTTCAGCAAAGTGCAAACTTACCGCTTCGTCATCATCCCGCAGGCCTTGCGCCGTGCGCTGCCCGGCACCACCGGCCAGCTTGTGTCACTCATCAAAGATTCCTCGCTGCTATCCGTCATCGGCATCGAGGAACTGGTGCAGAAGGTCAAAATCATGGGCACGGCCAGCTACACGCCGCTGGAGGGTTATCTGCCATTGGCGATCGCTTATTTGATCGTCACACTGCCGCTGTCCTACCTCGCACGCCGACTGGAAGGGAGGTTCGCGTATGAGACTTGAGGCCAGCGTCGTGACCAAGCACTACGGCGCGCACGCCGCGCTCGATGGTGCCAGCTTCTCCACTGGCGATGCCGCACGCGT
>JBDNIB010000827.1:0-4424 GCA_041688535.1 Prosthecobacter sp. | reverse complement strand
TCGTGCGGAATCTTGATCCCGCGAAGCCCTTCACGCAGAAAAAAGAAATCACCGTGCTCGAAACCGGCAAGACGCTCACGCTAGCCGACATCCTCACCAGCGAAGTCGAAACCTACGACACGCTCGGCGGCGTCCACTCGCTGTTCACCACACTCAGCGGCAACGGACATCTCGCCGAGTTCGGCTGGCTGCTGAACTGGCCGAAACTCAAGGACGACGAGAAGCGCGCCAAATACGGCGAGTTCGCCTGCCACGAGCTGAGCTTCTTCCTCTCCCGCAAAGACAAGCCCTTCTTCGATGCCGTGGTGAAGCCCTACCTCGCCAACAAGAAGGACAAGACCTTCATGGATGAGTTCCTGCTCGGGCTCGACCTCACTAAATATCTCGACGCTTGGGCCTACACCCGCCTCAACATCGTCGAGCGCATCCTGCTAGCCCAGCGCATCGAAAACGAAGCGCCGCATGCCGCGCGTCATATTCGTGAGCTGTGGGAAATGATTCCGCCGAATCCAGAAATGGCGGAGCACCTGTTTGAAACCGCCCGGCGCGGTCGGGCGATGGAGGACGGCAAAGAGCGCGCCTCGGAAGTCATGCTCAATGACCGCAGTAAGGTCGCCTTGTCTGCCATGTCTGTAACTGCTGGCGGAGCGATGGCGCCTGCCGCTGCTGCGCCGCTGCTCATGGCAGCAGCGGACGCATTCGCCGCACCCTCCGCCACCACGGTCAATGGCAGGGTTGCCGGCAGCCTTGGCAAATCCATGACGGTGGATGAATTGCAGCGGCGTCCTGCCTTGAAAGACGCCGAAGCAAACCAGCGCATGAATCGCAAAGAGGAGGAAAAGCTGCGAGATATGCGGGAACGCGCTCTCGGCTACGATATGAGAGGGGATAAGCAGGCGATGAAGGAGGAACTGGGCCTTGAGCAACAGGTTGCCTATTTCGGCTACACCGCCGCTGCTGACTCACGCCGCCTCGTCCGCGCCTTCTTCCGTGCGCTCGGCCCCACGAAGGAGTGGGCGGAGAACAACTACTACAAGCTGCGCATCACCGAGCAGAACGCCGATCTCGTCACGGTGAACGCCTTCTGGCGCGATTACGCAGCGTGGGTGGCCGCTGGATCGAAGGGTGGCTTTGTTTCCGGCAACGTCGCCGAAGCCAGCCGCAACTTCACCGAGATGATGCTCGCGCTCGCGGTGCTCGATCTGCCGTTTGAGGCGGCGAAACACGCGACGAAGGCGGAGAACGGCCAGTTTACCTTCACGGCGGGCGGCCCGTGCATCGTGTATCACAAGGAGATCAAGCCCGCCGCTGCCGAGAACAACGACCAGGGCCAGCTTCTCGTCTCACAGAGCTTTTTCCGCCAAGGCGACCGCTACCGCATGGAGGGGAACGAGAAGTTCGAAAAATACGTCACCACCGAGTTCCTCACCGGCGCGACGTATGGCGCAAACATCGTTGTCACCAACCCGACCAGCAGCCGCGTGAAGGCCGTGGTGCTGCTGCAAATCCCGCAGGGCGCGCTGCCCGTGCTCGGCAGCAAGGCCACCGACTCCAAACAGGTGCGGCTAGAACCTTACACGACGCAGACCTTCGAGTATCACTTCTATTTCCCGATTGTCCCCGCGAAGGCCGGCGTGAAGTTCGCGCATTTCCCCGTCAATGTCGCAACCAGCACCGGCGCGGCAGGCGCGAAGCCGTTTGAGTTCAACGTCGTGGCCAAACTCACCGAGGTGGACAAGGCTTCGTGGGATTACATCTCGCAATACGGCAGCGACGCGGAGGTCTTCGCCTTCCTCGATCAAAACAACCTCGAAGGACTCAACCTCGAGCGCATCGCCTGGCGCTGCCGCCAGAGCGGCGACTTCTACAAGAAGCTGATCGGCTTCATGAATCAGCATCACATTCGTGATGAGGCCGTGTTCAGCTACGCCTTCCTCCATAACGATGCGGCCACGCTGCGCGAGATTTTGAAAGCCCCTGGAGGCATCCATTTCGGCCCCTACTTCACCAGCACGCTGTTCACGCGTGATCCCATCGAACTGCGTAGCTACGAGCAGCTCGAATACTCTCCGCTCGTCAATCAACGCGCCCATCGTGTTGGCAGCGAGTGGCGCATCGCCAATCCGGCCGTTTTGAGTGAATACTCGAGCCTGCTGTCCATCCTCGCGCACAAACCGCAGCTCGATGCGATGGACAGCATGAGCGTGGCCTACTTCCTCTTCCTGCAAAACCGCGTGGAGGAGGCGCTGGCTCGCTTCAAGGCGATCGACGCCGCCAAGCTGCCCACGAAGATCCAGCACGACTACTTCCAGTGCTACGCCGCCTTTTATGAGGGCGATCTCGCCGCCGCACGCGGTCTCGCCGCCAAATACGCCGACCACAGCGTCCCACGCTGGAAGACGCTGTTTGCCGATGTGACAACGCAACTCGATGAAATCGAAGGCAAGGCCGCGAACGGCGAAATGACCGACAAACCGGACCGCGAGAAGCAGCAGACCGAACTCGCCGCCACCGAGCCGTCCTTCGACTTCAAGGTCGAGAACCAAACCATCGCCCTGAGCTGGAAGAACCTCGGCGAGGTTACGCTGAACTACTACCTGATGGACCCCGAGTTCAGCTTCAGCAGCAATCCGTTCGTCAGCCAGGACGCCGGCCGCTTCAGCATCATCAAGCCGAACAAAACCGCCACGCAAACACTGCCGAAGGACCAGGCCACGCTCGACGTGGCCCTGCCCGGCGAATTCGCGAAAGCCAACGTGCTCGTCGAGGTTCTCGGTGCCGGTCAGCGCAAGACGCAGGCTTATCACGCCAACACGTTGAAGCTCACGCTCACCGAAAACTACGGTCGCCTCGAAACGCGCGACAGCAGCACCGAAAAGCCGCTGCCCAAAGCCTATGTGAAGGTGTATGCGAAGCTGAACAACGGCACCGTGCGCTTCTTCAAGGACGGCTACACCGACCTGCGCGGCCGCTTCGACTACGCAAGCCTCAACGGTCCTGAGAACGGCGCGTCACCGCCCACACCGTATGAGCCCGCGCCCGCCAACGGTCTCGACTACCAGATGCTCAAGCCCGCCGAGCTGAACAACGTCGAGAAGCTCGCCATCCTCATCCTCAGCGACACACATGGTGCAACGACGAAGGAAGTGAACCCGCCAGGAAGATAACCGGAGGTCAGGCTTCCAGCCTGACAACGGATCGAGGCGTCCCGCCTTCGATCTGGAGCCAAGGCGGGAGGCCTCAGGCCGCAGACAGCCGAGACGGCTATCCTCCGACTCACACTGCCTCAACCTGCCTTCTTCCAGTCCTCACGGCTCGTTCGCTGACGCAGCGCATTCGCCTTCTCATCATCGAATGCTTCCGTTTGCGGATTCCATTGCAGCGGTTTGTCGAGTTCCATGGCAATCGCACCGATGTGCATGACGGTGCTCAGGCGGTGCAGTCCTTCGGCGGAGTACGTCGGTGACGTCCCGTGGCGGATGGCGTCGAGAAAATTGCGGTGCTCACGCGGCGGGCGCGGCCAGATCTCGTTGGTGGCCGGATCGATGGGACGCTTGAAGATGGCCAGGTCGCTGGCCTTGAGCACACCGTCCCAGCCATCCACAGCGACCCAGCCGTCGCTGCCTTCGATGCGGATCGCGGGCTTGTCGGCGGACACCTCCATCACCGCACCGTTTTCATAGGTGTAGGTCAGGTGATAAGTCTGCGGCACGGTGTTGATGGCATCCGGCGGGATGTCGCCTTTCCCCACCACTTTCACTGGGCCGCTGTTTTCCGCGCCGTTCGCCACCTGCGCGCTGTCGATGAGATGCGCACCCCAATCGGTAAGCGAACCGCCGGAGAAATCGCGAATCTGCCGCCAGACTTGGTCATTGGTCAGACTCGGTGTGTATTCGCGCTGCGGTGCAGGACCGAGCCAGAGATCGAAGTTCAGATCGTCCGGCACAGGCGCGGGCACTTCTTTGGGGAAGATCGGCTTCTTCGGCAGCGAGATGGCGATGCGCTGCACCTTGCCGATGCCGCCGTTGCGCACGACCTCGCAGAGCTTGTGATATTTGATGAGCGAGCGGTCTTCGAGGCCGGTGGCGAACACCTTGCCCTGCTTGGCGACGGTGTCGGCCAGCAGGCGGCCTTCGGCGATGGTGAGCGTGGGTTTTTCGCAAAACACCTGCTTCCCAGAAGCCAGCGCCATCAAAGCCATCGTCACATGCCAGTGATCCGGTGTGGAAATGACCACGGCGTCAATGTCGGCGCGGGCGAGCAAGGCGCGGAAGTCGGCGATCTCCGCGCAATCGGCGTTGCCATACTTTTTGTTCACCACCTCACGCGCATGCAGGCGGCGGCTCTGGAAGACATCACACACGGCAATGATGCGGCAGTCGTCCTCCTGAAGGAACGACTGCAAGTTCACACCGAGGCCGTGT
>JBDNIB010000826.1:0-3043 GCA_041688535.1 Prosthecobacter sp. | reverse complement strand
TCCTGGATGCCGCCGAAGGTGAGGTTCGACACGGTGTTCGAGCCGGAGAAGAAGGAGCCGAGCGCGCCGAGATACACGGCGGCGAACTGCCACACGTCACCACCGGCACTCGCGAGGCCGTGGCCGAGGATGGCGGCGCAGGAACGCTCTCCGCCAGCCATGAGCAGCTTCACCAAGACCAGCGCACCGAGAAACGCGCCGATGGGTTTTCTCACGCGGTGGAATGACTCGACCCAAGCCGCGCTGACATTCGCCGACGGAGTGCGGAACAGCGCGAAGGTCAGCGCACAAACGAGGAAGAACGGAATGACCGACGGCACATAGAGCAGCGCGTGCGACCAGTTCAATTCGGTGCCGAAGATGTTGCGCCACTGGACGACCAGCGACTGGCTGATACGCAGTTCACCGAGTGCAGCGAGTGGGACATTCAGCGCGGGCGTCTTGGCGGTGAGCCACGCTTTCAACCCGAGCGCATCGAGACGCGTGACGATCAGGATTAGCACCGTGGCCCACAGTGGAAACGTCGCCTTGAGCAGACGACCCATCGTGAACTTTTCCGCGTCGCGAGCAATCTCGGCGGACTTCAATCCGATCCCGTGCCGTGCCACCCAGATTGAAACAGCGAGGCCGCAGATGCCGCCAGTGATCGAGGGAAACTCGACATTGAAACGCGCCACAGCGACCGACGGAACCATCGTCGCGACGATAACGAGAGCGGTGTAGCCGAGGTTCTCCCGAATCTCGCGCCAGGACACCACCACGCGCAGCGCGAGCAGCGGAATGACGAGCGCCGCACCGGCGTGCATCAATGCGCTCTTGAAGCCGATCGCGCGCAGCTCCTCCGACGTGAGTTGCAGCCCCTCAAAGCCGAACCACGTCGGCATGCCCACTGCACCGAACGATACCGGCACGGTGTTCATCATCAGGCAGAGCACGGCCACTGGTAGTGGCGCAAAACCGAGGCCCACGAGCAGCGGCGCGGCCAGTGCGGCAGGCGTGCCAAAGCCGCTGACGCCTTCCACCAAAAACGAAAACGACCAACCGACGATCATGAGCTGCGCGACGCGGTTGGTGGTGATGCCGTTGAGCCACTGCCGCACCGTGGTCATCGCACCGGAGTGCTCCATCGTTTTGAAAAGAAGGATCGCGCCCCAGACGATGAGGATCGGCGTGAGTGCGGTGAGCAATCCCTCCACCACCGCCGCATGGACGAGCACGGGCTTCACCGTGAAGTAAGTCAGCAGAATGACGTAGAGCACCAGAGCCGCGAGCGGCAGCGCGCGGTTCGACGACAGGCTCTGCTTTTTCGTCATCCAAAAGACGAGCAGCGCGACCGGCAGTGCGGCGAGAATGAGATCGAGCGCGGATTTCATGCCAGAGGTGTTTGAGCGGCAGCACGCAAGGCCCGCAATATCCCATCGAGCGATGGCGGCGCTCCGCCGAGCGTGCGGCGAACCCATCCGGCCAGCGGTGCCGCCACACCACCCGCCCTGGCCATGGCGCAGACCGTGGCACAGGCGCGCGAGCCTTCCGGTAGCCAGTTTTCTTCGGCTTCGATCTGCGCGACCGTCTTGCCGGACGCGAGCAACTGTCCGAATCGGCGATTGTGACTGTCTTGGGAGAATCCGGTCGCGATCAAATCGCCCATGCCCGCCAGACCGTAAAGTGTGGCGGACTGCCCGCCGTGCGCAGCCGCGATGGCCGCCATCTCGCGCACTGATGCCGTGACGACCGCGGCTTCGAGGTTGCGCGAATCCTCGCTGAGTCTCGCGAGGCTTCCGAGCAGAATCGCATAGATGTTCTTCAAAATGCCGCCGAGCACCGCGCCCGTCACGTCGGTGGTGCAGCTTGGCAAAAACGCCGGACCTGCAAACCAATCAGCCACCTGTCGCGCACTTGGTTCCGACGATGAGGCAAGCACGATTGACGCGGCTTGACCACGCGCGATTTCATTCGCGATGGCTGGCCCCGCGAGATGCACGCATGAATGTCCGGGAGCGAGTTGTTCTAGCAAAAATGGCAGCGGCATCCGGCTACCCGGCTCGAAGCCTTTCGCAATGTTCAAAAGGATCGCGCCGCGTTGGAGTGCCGGCAGGACGGCGGTCAGCGTCTTTTTCACAAAAAGCGAGGGCACGCAAACCGCGATGAGCGCGGCACCGCTCACGCACTCGACCGATGAATTCGTGGCGTGAATGCTCGCGGGCAAAGTGATGCCGGGCAGGAAACGTCGGTTTTCTCGTCGAGTCTGAATGTCCTCGACCACTGCGGGAAAGAAATCCCACATTTCGACTCCATGGCCGTTTCTTGCCAGCGCGTGAGCCAGCGCTGTCCCCATGTTTCCCGCACCGAGCACGGCGATGCGTCGCCGGTTTGATCTGGCGGATGATTTCCGGCTGACACGTTCCTCGTGACGGTGGTGTTTCTCGGTCACGCGGAAATCAGTTTCAGGGGCTGGA
Source organism: Prosthecobacter sp. (assembly GCA_041688535.1). GTDB lineage: Bacteria > Verrucomicrobiota > Verrucomicrobiia > Verrucomicrobiales > Verrucomicrobiaceae > Prosthecobacter. The sequence continues at coordinate 587 of JBDNIB010000826.1, read as the reverse complement.
AGAGCGAGCTGCGCGCGAGCAGGATGGATTCGGCGAGGTTCATTGTGGATCGGGAAGCGATCCGTTTGCGGCTGGACGCGCGCGTTTCGCCAGCGCCTGGCGGTAGGCGGCGGCGTAACGGATCGAGCCGGGCAGAATGGGCAGCAACAGGCGGACGCAGCACTCAAGCACGCGCGTCGCGGGGCGGTGCCAGCGGCGCCATGGTAGATGCAGACGGGTGCGCACGGGGTCGGGAACGTATTCGCAAGCGAGGGGCATGAACAGCGGGCTGAGCAGACGCAGGGCAGACGGACGACGTGGCGAAAGAATGGCGTTGGCGACTTCGGCGCAGAGTGGATGCGAGCCGAGCAGCGGGCCGTTGATCATCGCGTCGTAGTAGCCGGAGAACTCATTCCACGTCTGCGGGCAGGCGGTGGAATTCAATCCGAAGCAGCGACCGAACAATCGCATGTCGGCGTAGAAGCGATCGAGTTCCTCGCGAGACGGTGGCGTGGCGCAGCGGCGATGCATTTCCACGGTCGTCATGATCAGGGTCGCCAGCACCCACATCTGCGCGTCGGGATTCATCGCGGAATATTTTTGCGGCG
>JBDNIB010000095.1:0-2270 GCA_041688535.1 Prosthecobacter sp. | reverse complement strand
GAATTTGCAGACGGTAGTGCGCGGCGGCCTTGGTGCCCGTTTGTGCCGGATTCACCGCATCTGCCGCGCCGTCAATCAGATGGCGATGAAACGCGTCCTTCGTGTACGGCGCGGTATTCGGCGTGCCATAAAGCTGTTCGTGGTTGGTGTCATTTTCGGTGAACAACCACTGTGGCGTCGTGCCATCACTCGCGGCAGCCGCCTGAAAGTCGTACCGGCCGAGATCTTCCACCATGCTGGAGTTCAGCCCGCAGTGCGTGGCCGCCACCGCATCTCCCACGCGCCGCAACTGCGGACGCACGGCGTCCGGTTCCCAGGACCAGGTGTTGCGAAACCACAGAGTCGGCAGCACATCCAGCGCCGCAGCTTCGGGACCGCGATTGTGGAGGGTGATGCGGATGAGCATGTCCTCCGTCGTTGCCTTGGCATATTCGACGAAGACGTCAAAGTAGCGCCCGTCATCAAATGCACCCGTGTCGGTGATCTCATACTCGGGGTCGGCCAGCCCGCGCCGCGCGTTTTCCGCCACCAACTGCGCATAAGGGAACTCGTGCTGCGGGTATTTGTACAACGCCTTCAGGTAGGAATGCGTCGGCGTGGAGTCGAGGTAGTAATACAGCTCCTTCACATCCTCACCGTGATTTCCCTGCGGTCCGGCGAGACCGTAAAGACGTTCTTTGAGGATGGGATCACGGTGGTTCCACAGCGCCAGCGCGAAACACAATCGACACTGCCGGTCGGTGATGCCCAGCAGTCCATCCTCACCCCAGCGGTAGGCCCGTGAGCGAGCGTGCGCATGGGGAAATGCCTGCCATGCCTCGCCATCGGGGGAGTAGTCCTCCCGCACCGTCGCCCACTGCCGCTCGGAGAGATACGGCCCCCAGCGTTTCCAATTTGCGCCGCGCTGGTGGTCCTCGGTGAGGCGTTGATGTTCGGGGGTTAGAACTACAGCCATTGAATGATTCTGGCGGCCACCGAGTTCAGAAGCCAGCGTTAATGTGCATTCTCACAACATTGGCGTCTCGGCCTCAGCTTTGAATGCTTCGAGCAGCGCTTTCAATTGCTGCGGCGTGTGACCGGCCTTCACCTGCGCAATGGCTTCATTCGCGAGCGTGTCGCAGCGTTCGTTGTCTTTGTGACCGGCGTGGCCTTTGACCCAGTGCCACTGGACTTTGTGCTGCGCGGTGGCGGCGTCGAGTTCGCGCCAGAGGTCGGCATTTTTGGCGGGCTGTTTGTTGCTGGTGCGCCAGCCGTTGCGTTTCCAGCCGGCGATCCATTGGCTGATGCCTTGGCGGACGTATTGTGAATCGGTGTGGAAGTCGATCTCGCAGGGCTCTTTGAGGATGCGCAAGGCCTCGATGGCGGCCTGCAGCTCCATGCGATTGTTCGTGGTCGCAGGGACACCGCCTTTGAGTTCGCGCACATGCTTGCCATAGGCCAGCACAGCGGCCCAGCCACCGGGGCCGGGATTGCCATGGCAGCCGCCGTCGGAATGAATGAGGACTTTTTTCACGTTGGAGTTTGATCAGATTCCGCAGTCCACGCACGCATGCGACGGTCGAGGTAGAACGGCACGAAGGGCAGCAGCGAGGCGATGAACACGAGCACCGCGCGGCTGAACGGCCAGTTTGTCTGCATGAGCACTCGGCACAACGCGATGCAGAAGACGACGAACAAACTGCCATGCACCGAGCCCACGACGCGGACCGCCAGAGGCATGCCCCAGACATATTTCAGCGGCATGGCGATGAAGAGCAGGAGCAGATACGAAATGGCTTCGAGCAGGGCGACGCTGCGCAGGAAGGAGACGGGGTTTTTCATCAGGGAAGGATGCCCTTAGCACCAGTTGGAGCGAGCGGGAAAGAATTTTCAGGCGGGGAGCAGCTTGATGCCCGTTTCAGCGCGATGAACCTATATTTTAACCACGGAATACACGGAAGCCTGAGTCTGGTTTTTTCCGTGTATTCTGTGTATTCCGTGGTTGATGAAGCTGTTCCCGATTCCTGAACACAAAGAAGGGGGATCTGGATGATCCCCCTCCTTGGAATGGTGTTTGGAACGACTTACTTCTTGCGCAGTTCCTTTTTCTTGAGGTCGTTGTACATCTCAAACGCCTTATTCGCGTTGAGGCCGCCGTGGACGACGCCTTGCACGGCCTGCATCATCGAGACGGGGGCGTCGCTTTGGAAAATATTGCGGCCCATGTCCACACCGCGGTAAGCGCCATTCGGTTTGAGCAATTTTGACAGAGGTTTGAGCAATTTGGCTGT
>JBDNIB010000825.1:0-3514 GCA_041688535.1 Prosthecobacter sp. | reverse complement strand
CAGCATCCGCCTGATTTCGCCTGAGTAACGCAAAGTAACCATCGAAAACCGCAACTCGGCCTCCAGCACTTCCCAGCCACACTCCCTGCGTAAACCACCCACTTGCTCCTCATTTTGGGCAGGCTATGGGATGGCTGTGAAGTGGTTTCATGGATACGTTCATCTTTCGCGGCTCTCCAAATCACGCAACTGGAGATCCAGTGCGGTGCCAGACATCTGAATTTCCCATAGCGACAGCCCCAGCGAGGCAATCATGAGCACCAAGCTCAGCGCAAACGCGCCCTGGCCGCTGGACTGTGAGCCGAAGAACAGCAAGGCCATACTGACCGTGCAGGCGATCATGCTCAGCACCCCGAGCGTCTGCATGCGGCGGATCAAACCGATGCGGCGGCGCAGATTGTCGATCTGCGCTGCCAAGACGGGATCACCCGAGGTGCGCCACGTCGCATGCAGCGTGCGCACCACACTCGCCAGTCCCAGAAAGCGGTTCGTGTAAGCCAGCATCAGTAGCGAGATAGCTGGAAATAGCAGGGACGGCGTGGAAAGCGGCAGGTCAGGCAAAGGCATGCCCGCAGGATGGCACAAATCGTCCGCCTACGCGATCAGACCCTTCACCACATGACCGCCGATGTCGGTGAGGCGGTAATCACGCCCCTGAAAGCGGAAGGTGAGGCGTTCGTGGTTGATGCCGAGCAGGTGTAGGATGGTGGCGTTCAAATCATGCACATGCACCGGGTCGGGGGTGATGTTGTAGCAGTAGTCGTCGGTCTCGCCGTAGGTGGTGCCTTTGTTCACCCCTGCACCGGCCATGAACATGGTGAAGCAGCGCGGGTGGTGGTCGCGGCCATAGTTCGTCTCCGTGAGCGTGCCTTGGGAATAGATCGTGCGGCCAAATTCGCCGCCCCAGACGATGAGCGTGTCATCCAGCAGGCCGCGTTGCTTGAGATCTTGGATCAACGCGGCGGTGGGCTGGTCGGTGTCGCTGCATTGGCCTTTGATGGCGGCGGGGAGGCCGCCGTGATGATCCCAGCCCATGTGAAAGAGCTGGATGAAACGCACATCGCGTTCGGCGAGACGGCGGGCCAGCAGGCAGTTCGCGGCATAGGTGCCGGGCGTGTTCACATTCGGGCCGTAGGACTCCAGCACCTGCTTCGATTCTTTCGAGATGTCGGTCAAATCAGGCACGCTGGCCTGCATGCGGAAGGCCATTTCATACTGCGCGATGCGGGCGCTGATCTCGGGATCGCCGAACAACGTGCGGTCGCGCTGATTCAGCTCCGCCAATTCATCCAGCATGCCGCGTCGCATGCCACGATCCACCCCGGCGGGGTCGGAAAGGAACAACACGGGATCGCCCACGTTGCGAAACTTCACGCCCTGATGCTGCGTGGGTATGAAGCCCGAACTCCACAGCCGGTCATAGAGCGGCTGGTCATCACGACGCCCTGTGCCGAAAGACGTGAGCACCACATAGGCCGGCAGATCCTGGTTGGCGCTGCCAAGGCCATAACTGAGCCACGAGCCGATGCTGGGCCGTCCCGCGAGCTGTGAGCCGGTCTGGCAGAAGGTGATCGCCGGATCGTGATTGATCGCCTCCGTGTGCATGGAGCGGATGAAACACAATTCATCGGCCATCTTGGCGATGTTCGGCATCAGCTCGCTGATCCACGCGCCGCTGTTGCCATGCTGCGCGAATTTGAAGATCGAAGGTGCCACGGGAAATGTCTTCTGGCCCGAGGTCATGCCGGTGAGGCGTTGTCCCTGCCGAATCGAATCCGGCAGATCCTCGCCACGTCGTTTGGCCATCTGCGGCTTCGGATCGAACAGGTCCATCTGCGACGGCGCACCGCTTTGAAACAGGTAGATGATGCGTTTCGCCTTCGGCGCGAAATGCGCAGGCGCAGCGGCGAGTTGTGCTGCCAGCGCGGTAGAACCGAGCGCAAGGCCGCTTTGTTTGAGGAACGCGCGGCGGTTAAGCTGGTCTTGAAGCTGAAGTGAGGATGAGATCATGTCAGTCGCGGGTGATGGTGCGGTCGAGATTGAGCAGGACGCTCGCGGTCATGGTGTAAGCGGCGAGTTCGGCGGGGTTGAGCGTCGCATCGGGCTTCGATTCGCCAGTGTTGATGAGCTGGTTGGCGGCGTCGGGGGTCGTTTTGAGTTCGGCAAGGCGTTCGTTCAATCCGTTGAGCAGGATGGTCGTCACTTGGGCCTCCGGTTCGCGGGCGGTGACGAGGCGGTAGGCGAACGCGATGCGCGATGCCGATGTGCTGCCACCTTCCTTGAGAATGCGCTGGGCTAGGGCGCGCGAGGCTTCGACAAAGGTGACCTCATTCAACAACGCGAGCGCCTGTAGTGGTGTGTTGGTGCGCGAGCGTTTCACGGTGCAGAGTTCGCGGGAAGGCGAGTCGAACAGCAGCATCGTGGGCGGCGCAGCGGTGCGTTTCCAGATCGTGTACATCGTGCGGCGGTACAAACCTGCGCCAGAGTCGTTCTTGTAGCCGCGCAGGTTGCCGTACTTGCTTGTTTCATCCCACACGCCTTCGGGCATGTAGGGGCGCACGCTGTCACCGCCGATGGTGGGCACCAGCAGGCCGCTCAAGGCGAGCGCTTGATCGCGCACGACTTCGCCAGCGAGGCGGAAGCGCGGGCCGCGTGCGAGAAGGCGGTTGTCTGGATCTTTGGAGAGCAATGCGGGCGTGACCTTGCTCTCCTGACGATAGGTCTGGCTCATCACCATTTGCTTCTGCATCGCCTTCATGTCCCAGCCGCCGCGCATGAACTCGGTGGCCAGCCAGTCGAGCAGTTCGGGATGAACGGGGTATTCAGCCTGCGAGCCGAGATTTTCGGTGGTCTTGCACAAGCCATAGCCAAAAAACTTCTCCCATGCTCGATTCACCCACACGCGTGCGGTCAGCGGATTGGCCGGGTCCACGATCCACTGCGCAAGACCGAGACGATTGAGCGGCGCACCTTTCGGCAACGGTGGTAACGCAGCGGGCAGGCCCATGCCAACCTTCACCGTCGGCTTGTCGTATTCACCACGGTCAAGAATGAAGGCATCGCGCGGTTGTGCCATCTCCTCCATCACCATGACGCTCGGCAGTTTGTTTTTGGCTTCATCAAGCGCCTGCTGTTTCGCCGTAGCGAGGTCGGTGGCGCGTTTGATGGGGCTGTCCACGTTAGCGAGGAAGAATTTTTCGAGCTCCGCCTTCTGCGCGGCGCTGCGTTTGGCGTCGGGCAGGGCGAGAATCGTTTTCACAGCGGCAAGTTGCGTGTCGCCATCGAGTTTGAGCGTCTCAGCAGGTGCGGCAGTCGCGGAAAGGCGGAAACGTCCGATGTTGTGACCGCCGATGGCCTCGTGTCGCAAGCGCAGCAGCAGCATGCTGCCGTTGGCGGCCTTGAGCGGTTGTTGCAGCACGAACATGGCGCGGCGCGGGTCTTTCTTGCTGTTGCCATCAATGGCCCAGCCTTTGCCAGCAGCGCGCTTGAGCACTTTTTCGATTTCGTAGCCCTT
>JBDNIB010000824.1:0-2933 GCA_041688535.1 Prosthecobacter sp. | reverse complement strand
GTATCCGGCCAGCACCCAGTTCGAGCGCCCCTGGGAGGCGAATCCGATGCTCTGCAGATCACCGCATTTTACGCCCTCCAGCAGATTCTGCGAGGTGCGCAGTTCATCCAGACCCACGTCACCCTTTTTGGCCGAGAACTCAAACGTCGCCATCTGTCCCGGGTCAATCGTCGTCGCCATGCCATTGAGCGTCGACTTGTACGCATAAGCCGCAAACGAGGGCTCGCGTTCCAAGCTGCCGAGCGGATACAGCCGCAGAGGAAAGCCGAGCCCCAGATGCACATCCACCGGCTCGGACAAGGCCGCACCCTCGGTGCCAACGCCGAGCGTGATTTTGATCGACTCCACCAGCTCATCCGGTGGCAGCTTTCCCATTTCAAACGGCGTGCGCGGCAGCCCTTCATATTTCACCGGCACATCCACCTCCTCAGCACTCGCTACAACGTCAGGCGTCTGGGGAGATGCCTTTGCGGTCACTTTCTCCATGAGCGACGGATCCACTTTCGTGACGTAAAGCACTCCCGCTCCGATCGCACCGCCTAGAATCAGGCCGATGAAGATGTTACCCCACCGGGACGGTGGTTTGCCGGAAAAGGCTGAGTCATCAGAGGAACCGTCGCGCATAGCATATTCGAGGTTTGAATCCGCCTGCATCCGCGCAGGTTAGTCCGCGTTGAATCATCAGGATACTACCTCCCCGTCTCATGACGGCGCAATCCCAATCTCATGACAAAATTTTCTTTGCCACTTCGCCGCTCACGTTCGTGAGCCGGAAATTTCTGCCGCCGTAGTTGAAGGTGAGCTTGGTGTGGTCGAGACCGAGCAGATGCAGCATCGTCGCATGCCAGTCGTGGATGTGCATCGGATCAAGCGCGGCCTTGTGGCCGACTTCATCCGTCGCTCCATAAGTGAGACCGCCTTTCACGCCACCACCGGCCATCCAGATGCTGTAACCTTTGTGATTGTGATCACGTCCATCACCGCTCTGCGCATACGGCGTGCGGCCAAACTCACCCGCCCACACCACAAGCGTGTCCTTGAGCATGCCGCGAGATTTCAAATCAGTGAGCAGTGCCGCGATTGGCTGATCCGTGGCTGCGCAATTCGTCGCCAGCAGTTCGCGCAGGCGGTTGTGATGATCCCAGTTGCCCGGCGAAGCGATTTCGATGAAGCGCACGCCTGCTTCGGCCATTCGCCGTGCCAGCAGACACTGCCGTGCAAACTGATCCTTCCCCTGCCCGATGCCATAGAGTTTCAAGATATGCTCCGGCTCGCTGCGCAGGTCGAGCACGTCGGGAATCTCGCTCTGCATGCGAAACGCGAGCTCAAAAGACTGAATCGCACCCTCGATCTCGGGATGAAACACATCACGCTCCAGCTTGCGCTCATTCAGACCGCGAATCAGGTCAATCTGCGCGCGTTGCAGCTCGCTGGAGATGTTGGGATTCTCGATATTCTTCATCGGCGGGCCAGGAATCACGTCTTTTTTGAACAAGGCCGCGTACAGCTCCGGCAACTGGCTGCCGCCGATCTTGGTGCCCTGGCAGATCGCGGGTAAAAACGCGCTGCCGTAGTTCTGCGCGCCGCCGGTGTCCGCAGGTGGGTTCAGCGTGATGAAGCCCGGCAGATTTTCATTCTCGGTGCCGAGACCGTAGAGTGTCCACGCGCCGATGGACGGCCGCACGAATTGAAAACTGCCCGTGTGCATCTGCCCAAACGCCTGCGCATGATTCGGCAGGTCGGTGTGCATCGAGTTGATGATGCACAGGTCGTCCGCATGCTGCGCCAGCTTGGGATACAACGTCGTCATCCACTGCCCGGACTTGCCGAACTGCTTGAACGGATGCACCGGCCCAAACAGCTTCGCACCCGATGAATCGCGGCCCAAACTCGCTGTTTTGCCATCGCGTTTGATCAGCTCCGGCTTGTGATCAAACAAATCCACATGCGACGGCCCGCCGCGCATCGTGAGGAAGATCACCCGCTTCGCCCGTGCCGCAAAATGTGGCTGCTTCGACGCCAGTGCGCTCTTGGCGGCGGCTTGTTGTGCGAGAGCAGAAAAGGCCAGCCAACCGATGCCGGAAGACATCGAGGTCAGCATCTGACGGCGGGAGCGGGTCGTGTTCATGGGGATAAAATGAGATTGGAAATGACCTGTGAGACTTTACACTGACGGCATGCAGACCGTCTCAATCGAAACGCAGGCCACGGCAGACGCCGCTCGCGCCCGGCGCAAACAAGCCGCCGTGCGCGAGTTGATCCGCACGACCGGTAAGGATGCTCGCCGTGCTTTTGGCAGACTTCCTGATGATTAAATGACCCGTGAGGCTTGGACACTTGGTGAGGCATGGCGCAAGTCCGAAGCGCCCTGATTGACCCATGTTCATCCTGGACCCCAACATCAAGGACTTCATCAAAGTCCCCGGCTTGAAATTTGAAAACTGGCTGGATTGATTTCATCGAATTCGGCAGTCAATCCGCGTTCCGAAACTCCGCGCTACACAGCAACGACTGACAAAACGCTGCCAGCAGCTTTGATTCATCACCAGCGGCAGTTTGGAAGAAGGCTTCAGCGAGCTGCTGCTCCTTCGCATCGGGCGGACGATTGAAGCAGAGCTGGAACGCGACGCGGACGCGGTCTGGCGACGCCTGGATGCGTTGCGCGAGCGCCGCGGCTTGTTCTTGGACGAACGGGCCGTTCATCAAATACAGCGCCTGCAAGGGCACGTTCGTCACATCGCGATCGCCGGTGACGAGATTGGGATTCGCCACGTCGAACTGCTCCAGCACATCCGGCAGATGATCGCGTATCACCGGCAGGTAGATCGAGCGGCGGTGCGAGGCATCGAGATCCACGGGCACCGCTTGGTTGAAACCGATGAGCGAGACGGATTGCCCGCTCAGCTCCGCCACGAGCGATCCGGGGCGGGGCG
>JBDNIB010000823.1:0-3128 GCA_041688535.1 Prosthecobacter sp. | reverse complement strand
TGCCTCCACTCCGTCGGCCGTCCCATCACCCCAGACACGCCCGACGTCCCCTGGCCCTGCAATCCGGCCGATACCCACATCGCCCATTTTCCCGAGAAACGAGTCATCATCAGCTACGGCTCCGGTTACGGCGGCAACGCACTCCTCGGGAAAAAATGCTTCGCGCTGCGCATCGCCAGCGTCATGGCCCGCGACGAAGGTTGGATGGCCGAGCACATGCTCATCCTCGGCGTCAAAGACCCCTCCGGCACCAAGACCTACGTCACCGCCGCCTTCCCCAGCGCCTGTGGCAAGACGAACTTCGCCATGCTCATTCCGCCGAAGTACTTCGCGGACAAAGGCTGGAAAATTTGGACCGTGGGCGATGACATCGCGTGGATCAAACCCAGCGCCGATGGCAGACTGCACGCCATCAACCCCGAGGCCGGTTTCTTCGGTGTCGCTCCCGGCACCAGCGATCAGACGAATCCGAACGCGATGGCCTCGCTACGGAAGAACACGATCTTTACCAACGTCGCACTCACGCCTGATGGCGGTGTGTGGTGGGAAGGCATGACCGAGACGCCGCCCGCGAAATGCACCGACTGGCAGGGCAATCCATGGGAGCCCGAAATCGCCAAAGAAAAAGGCACCAAAGCCGCACACCCGAACTCCCGCTTCACCGCGCCCGCCTCGCAGTGCCCGACCATTGATCCTGATTGGGAGAAACCGGAAGGCGTGCCGATCAGCGCTATCATTTTCGGCGGCCGTCGTGCCACGACGATGCCGCTCGTCTATCAGGCCTTCAATTGGAGCGGTGGCGTCTATGCCGGGGCCACGATGGGCAGCGAGATGACCGCCGCCGCCGCTGGCACTGTGGGCAAAGTGCGTCGTGACCCGATGGCCATGCTGCCGTTCTGCGGTTACAGCATGGGCGACTACTTCCGCCACTGGATCAACATGCAGCGCTCACTGAGCGAGACACCGCGAATTTTCCATGTGAACTGGTTCCGCAAAGACGCGGACGGCAAGTTCCTCTGGCCCGGCTTCAGCGAAAACATGCGCGTGCTGCAATGGATCGTCGCGCGCGCCAACGGCCGTGGCATCGGCAAAGAAACGCCCATCGGCTGGGTGCCGCGCTACAGCGACATCGACTGGAAGGGGCTGAACTTCCCGAAGGAAAAGTTCGACGAGCTGCAGCATTTCGACCGCGGCGCATGGCGTGCCGAGATTCTTTCCCACGAGGAGCTGTTCATTGATTTGAAATCGCACCTGCCCAAAGAGCTGATCTACGAGCGCGAGTTGCTGATCTGCCGGATGTAGGCGGACACGTGAAGGTTTCGTGGCTGAGGTGCGTTCATGGTTCTCTCAGCCATGAAACTCGTCATCCTCCCCTTCCTCCTCGCCGCGTCGCTTCACGCGCAAACAGCCGCTCCTGCAGGCAAGCCAGCCCCGAAGCCGAAACGTGTTCCGACGGCAGCCAATGTCGCCTATGGATCGCATGAGCGTCAGGTGCTGGACTTTTACAAAGCGGAGTCCGCCAAGCCGACTCCGCTACTGTTCTTCATCCACGGCGGCGGTTGGGTTGCTGGAGACAAATCGGGCGTCGGCGAACTCGAAGCCTGTCTCAAGGCCGGTATCTCCGTCGTCTCAATCAATTACCGCTACTCCTGGCAGGCGCATCTCGCTGTCGTGATGACGCCTGTGCAGTGGCCGCTGGCGGACGCGGCACGTGCCTTGCAGTTCGTGCGCAGCAAGGCGGGCGAGTGGAACCTCGACAAACAGCGCATCGGTGCTAGCGGCGGCTCTGCCGGCGCATGCTCCAGTCTTTACCTCGCCTTCCACGATGATATGGCCGATCCAAAAAGCAGCGACCCCATCGCCCGCGAGTCCACGCGCCTCTGGTGTGCGGCAGTTAGCGGTGCGCAGACTTCGCTCGATCCCAAACAGCTCAAGGAATGGACCCCGAACAGCCGCTACGGCGGCCACGCCTTCGGCTTCATGGACCCTAGCAACATCAAGTCCCGCGACACCCGCTTCGCCGAGTTCCTGGAGAAGCGCGAGTCCGTGCTGAAGTGGATCAAGCTGTACTCGCCCTACGGACTCGTCAGCAAAGACGATCCACCCGTCTATCTCCTCTACAGCAGCGCCCCCGCCATCGGCCAGGAACAAAAAGACCCTACGCACACCGCCAACTATGGCGTCAAACTCCAGGAACACTGCCGCGAAATCGGCACCGAGTGCGAACTCGTTTATCCCGGTGCGCCTGACGTGAAGCACAAGTCGATTGCGGAGTTCTTGATCGAGAGGCTGAGGAAGTGAGTTGGCATCCTCCTCATAGTTAATTCTAAACACCCCATCCTCTTTTGATCTCCTTCGAGAGGTGATCAAGGTCGTTGTAGATTGTGAACTGATTGATGTTGAGATGGTGAAGCTCTTTTCGTATGCCTAGTTTCATTGCTGCGGGCACCTTCAAGCGACGAAGTGTCGGGTTGTCTTGGGGCTGAACATTATGCGAGTGCAGCGTGAAACAGGAACTTTGTTGCCCAATACGCCCCAACTGATTGTCAGGCCTGACAGGGAAAATTGTCGGAAACGCTGAGATGACAGTCTGCTTGATTTCGCCATTAATGTGTTGAGTCGGCTCCTGCCAGAACGACATACCAATCACATCGCACACAAGCGGATGACGCATTGTGTAAACATGCCGGAGAGGCTCTGTGCTGTCACCTCTTGGCGTTGGAATCATGTGTGTTGGCTCCATCACAAAAACTTCACCATCTTTGTCGCTGTTTTAAGACGCAAAAAACAGGGCAGCGAGTGGATTGGTGGTCCAGTCAAGCAGCCGCGTTGGCATCCCGTGGTGTTGGGCCAGAAAGTAAAGAAATGCCATCTCATTCGGGTCCGTGAAAGTTGCTCCTGATGTCCTGAATTCGGAAATCATCTGCCGTTCTAGGTTGAGTCTCTTTTCCTCCAGATCTCTACCCTGCTCGATTTTTGCCCTCTTGCTATACTCCCCGTCATCAAGTTTTGTGAAAAAGAAGGCTCGATAAACGGTGGGCTTGGCTATCATCCGACGGGCATTGCCCATGATCCGTATCGAACTCACACCGGCCCAGTCCCAGGACATCAACGAAGCGATGGATGAC
>JBDNIB010000822.1:0-2515 GCA_041688535.1 Prosthecobacter sp. | reverse complement strand
TCGAAGGCTTCAAGCGATTCAGAGCGGGCGGCAGCTGTGAAGAACACCTTCATGCACGCAATTTGCCGCGAAGTTCCTGAAACACTCCGGCAGCTTCAAGCAGACGCATTTCACCGCGTTCAACGGCGTCCACACGGTCTTCCATTTCATGCCCAAGCCGCACCTCCCACGTCGCATCACATGAGTTCACGATCAAATCATCGAGCAATGCCGCCTGCTCCAAGGCGGGCAGTTGAAAAAAGGCATGGCGAAGAACGGCGGCGGTCATGCAGCATAATGTCTGTTTGCCCCAACATCGGCAACTGCGAAATCACCGCCCCTCAAACCGGTCGCGCCCCTTCGCCAAGGCTTCGATCTTGCGGTCGGCGATGCTGCGTTTGAGCATCCAGAAGCCGCAGTCGGGGTGAATGAACTTCACGCGGCCTGCGCCGAGTTTTTTCTCGGCAGCTTCGATGCGGCGGGCGATTTCGTCGGCGGACTCGATGTGGTTGACCTTGATGTCCACGACGCCGAGGCCGACACCGATTTTGGGATCGAGTTCCTTCAGCGCGTCGAGATCCGCAGCGGGACGGTGCGCGAGTTCGAGCACGAGGTGATCGGCGCGCAGCGAGTTCAAAAACGTGACCAGCGTGGCCCATTCGCCTTTTTGAATCGTCTGACCACCGTAGTTGCCGAAGCAGAAATGAACGCCCTTCTGGCCCTTCACGGCATCCAACACGCGATTGATACCTGCGGCGGCGATGGGGGCATCGGCGGGATTGCCGGGGATGTTCGCTTCATCGACTTGCACGCAGTCGCATTGCAAATCGGCGGCTTGAGCAGCCAACGCGTCGGCGATGGCCATGTTGAGTGCTTCGAAGTCGTTGTAGTGCGTGTCCAGCAGCGTGCGGGCGAGCATGTAGGGGCTGGTGAGCGTGAACTTGAACGGACCACCGGCCACCTTGCCCGCGCGGGCGCAGTCTTCGGCGAGATTGAGCACGCCTTCGGTGATGGGGCCGCGCACCACGGCGGCGGGCTTGCTGCGGAAGGCCATCTCATGCTTCGCGCGGAACGCGGCGGTGTCTGCGCGTCCGACGCGGCTGTCGATGCCGCCGAGCTTGTGGACGAAATACTCGATCATGCCGTTCGTGTCGGGATGATTCACGTCGAAGCGATACAGCTCGCCGTCGGTGGGCAGATCAATGCCGGCCTGACGCTGGGTGTCGAAAACGACGCGTGTGGCATCAATGACGGCGGCCTCGCTCGGCAGGGCGGAAAGCCATTCAGGAACAGGATAGGAGCCGACGGTGGTGGTTTGGATGCTCATGGTGGCGCAGTGTGGAATACGGCGGGCCGGATGGGAATGCGCGGGCGCAATTGTCCAAAGGCGCGAGTGATTCGGCCATGCGAGGAAACGCGGTTATCTTTTCGCGTTCTTCGGCCCCTTGCCACGCACGCTCATCTTGAAGGGCACGCCGGGGGCGTTCCATTCTTCACGGATGACTTTTTCGAGGTAGCGCATGTAGCTGTCCGTGAGTTTCGAGGCACGATTGGCGAACAGCACGAAGTGCGGCACGGGGATGGCGAAGCCTTCGGCCTCATTCACTTGGGTGGCGTAGAGCAGCTTGAAGCTGTGCGTGCTGCGGCCAAGTGCGCCGGGCGTGTTTTCGATGGCCTGGCTCAGCAGCCTGTTCAGGGCGCCGGTGCCGATGCGATTCTGCGAGCCGTTGCGCACTTTTTCGATCTGCACGAAGAGCTTGCCGATGTGGTCTTTGTTTTTGGCCGAGATGGCGATGAGCGGGGCGTAGTTCAGGAAGAAGAACTCGCGGCGCATCAGCTCGTCCAGAAATTCGAGGCGGTCCTTCTGCGCGGCATCGGGATGGAAGAGATCCCACTTGTTCATGACGAGGATGCAGGGTTTGCGCTCCTCCAGAATGAACTGGGCGATCTTGCGGTCCTGCATCTTCGCTCCGGCGGCGCAATCAATGACGAGCAGGCACAAGTCCGCACGCTTGATGCTTTGCAGGCTGCGATCGACGCTGGAGATTTCCACGACAGTGTCGAGATGCGCGCGGCGGCGGATGCCGGCGGTGTCGATGAGTTGGTAGTGCTTGCCATTCCAGCCTGCCTGGATGTCGAGCGCATCACGCGTGGTGCCGGGTATCTCGCTGACGATGGCGCGATCCTGTCCGAGGATGGCGTTTACGAGCGATGACTTGCCGGCGTTCGGACGGCCGACGATGGCGAGCTTCAATGGACGGATGTTTTGATGCGCTTTGGCGTCCTCGGTTTCGTTCGATTCTTTCAAGTCGAGCCGCTCGGAGATCGTGGCGACGAGTTCGTCGATCCCTTTGCCGTGCGCGGCGCTGACTTCGAGGGTGTCAGCGAAGCCGAATTTGGTGAATTCACCGGCGTTGAGTTTGCGCTTCGGGGAATCGGCCTTGTTGCAGACGAGGATGACGGGCTTGCTGGTGCGGCGGAGTTCTTTGGCGAGCGTTTGGTCGATGGTGGTGATGCCATCGACGACATCGACGAC